>NZ_SMJY01000002.1:0-106581 GCF_004348355.1 Micromonospora sp. KC721
GGCCTGGCCGGGTCGGGGGAGCCGGTCAGGGCGCGGTTGCCGGGAACTCCGTGCCGCCCTGGCCGGGCCGGCTGCCGCCGCCCTCACCCGCGGTGGTGCTGCCCACCCCGTTCGCCGCCGCCGTGCACGACGCCGCCGGCGAGCCGGTCGTGGTCAACGCGCGGCTGTCGGTCAGCGGCGCGCCGGCCCGGCTGACCGTCGGCACGGCCGCGCCGGTCGAGATCACCGGCTGGGCCGGCCCGTGGCCGGTGGACGAACGATGGTGGGCCCCGGCAGAGGCACGCCGCCGGGCCCGGTTCCAGGTCTGCCTGGCCGACGGCACCGCCCTACTGCTGGCCGTCGAGGCCGGTCGATGGCTGGTGGAGGCGATCTATGACTGAGCAGCGTGCCGCAGCCGAGCGGCACGCTGACCTGCCGTGCCCGCTCCGACCCGTCGGAGGCTACGGACGTGGTGGCGTGACTGGATCGCCGTCCGTTCCCGTTCCGGGTTCCGTGTCCACATCTGCTTCAGCTTCCGGCTCGATCAGCCGGCCGGCGGCCTCGCCGATCCATCTACGCCATCACGTCTGTAGTCGATTGGCAGTCATCCGCCTCCCCGGCGAGGGCGGAAGTCGATGGTGGGGCGGAAGCCGATGGTGCAGGAGTGCCGGCCGGTGAGCTTCCACAACCCGAGGATGCCCTGGTCGGAGCTGGAGCAGGTGCTGTCCGGGCGGTCCGGCAAGGAACGGCTCCGGGGCGAGCGGCACCTGCAGGTGGTCGACCCGCTCGCGGTCGACGCCGACGGCGGCGACGCCCCCGCCTGGAGCCGCACCCGACAGCACTACCAAGCGCCCGAGCTGCCCCGTCCCGACGGCGTCGTGCCCTACGCCGAGCTGCACGCGCACAGCAACTTCAGTTTCCTCGACGGGGCCAGCCATCCCGAGGAACTGGCCGAGGAGGCCGCCCGGCTGGGGCTCACCGCGCTCGCCGTCACCGACCACGACGGGTTCTACGGCGTGGTCCGCTTCGCCGAGGCGGCCCGGGCGCTGCACCTGCCGACGGTCTTCGGCGCGGAACTCTCCCTCGGGCTGCCCGGCCCGCAGAACGGCGAACCCGACCCGCTCGGCCGGCACCTGCTGGTGCTCGCCCACGGGCACGAGGGGTACGCCCGGCTCGCCGCCACCATCTCCCGGGCCCAGCTGCGCGGCGGGGAGAAGGGCCGCCCGGCCTACGGCGAACTGGAGGAGGTCGCCGCCGAGCTGCGCGACCACGTGTTGGTGCTGACCGGCTGCCGCAAGGGGCACGTGCCGGCGGCGCTGCTCACCGAGGGCGTCGACGCGGCGGCCCGGGAACTGGACCGGCTGACCGCGCTCTTCGGCGCGGAGACGGTGGCGGTGGAGCTGACCGACCACGGGCATCCGGTCGACGCCGACCGCAACGACGCCCTGGCCGAGCTGGCCACCACGGCCGGGCTGCCCACGGTGGCCACCAACAACGTGCACTACGCCACCCCGGGGCGACGCCGGCTGGCCACCACCCTCGCGGCGGTACGGGCCCGACGCAGCCTCGACGAGATCGACGGCTGGCTGCCCGCGGCGGCCACCGCCCACCTGCGCAGCGGCGCGGAGATGGCCGCCCGGCTCGCCGCGTACCCGGGTGCGGTGGCGCGGGCCGCCGAGTTCGGCGCGGAGCTGGCCTTCGACCTGCAACTGGTCGCGCCGCGACTGCCGGCGTACCCGGTGCCGCCCGGGCACAGCGAGATGAGCTGGTTGCGGCACCTGACCATGGCCGGCGCCCGGGAACGCTACGGCCCGCCGCAGGCGCACCCCGAGGCGTACGCGCAGCTGGAACACGAGCTGCGGATGATCGACGAGCTCGGCTTCCCCGGCTACTTCCTGGTGGTCTACGACATCGTCACGTTCTGCCGCGAGCAGGACATCTACTGCCAGGGCCGGGGGTCGGCGGCGAACTCGGCGGTCTGCTACGCGCTGCGGATCACCAACGTGGACGCGGTCCGGCACCGGCTGCTCTTCGAACGCTTCCTCGCCCCCGAACGCGACGGCCCGCCCGACATCGACGTGGACATCGAGTCCGACCGCCGGGAGGAGGTGATCCAGCACGTCTACGCCCGGTACGGCCGGGAGCACACCGCCCAGGTCGCCAACGTCATCTCGTACCGGCCCCGGTCGGCGGTGCGGGACGTGGCCAAGGCGTTCGGGTTCTCTCCCGGCCAGCAGGACGCCTGGAGCAAGCAGATCGACCGGTGGGGTTCGGTTGCCACGGTGGACGTGGCGGACATCCCCGAGCAGGTGGTCGCGTACGCCAACGAGGTGCAGACGTTCCCCCGGCACCTGGGCATCCACTCCGGCGGGATGGTGATCTGCGACCGGCCGGTGATCGAGGTCTGTCCGGTGGAGTGGGGGCGGATGCCCGGCCGCAGCGTGCTGCAGTGGGACAAGGACGACTGCGCGGCCGTCGGGCTGGTCAAGTTCGACCTGCTCGGCCTCGGCATGCTGTCGGCGTTGCACTACGGCTACGACATGATCGGGATGAGCCTGGACCTGGGTGACATGACGCTGGACGACCCCGAGGTCTACGAGATGCTCTGCCGGGCCGACTCGGTCGGGGTGTTCCAGGTGGAGAGCCGGGCCCAGATGGCCACCCTGCCCCGGCTGAAGCCCCGCGAGTTCTACGACCTGGTGGTGGAGGTGGCGCTGATCCGGCCCGGCCCGATCCAGGGCGGCTCGGTCCACCCGTACATCCGGCGCCGCAACGGCCAGGAACCGGTGACGTACCCGCACCCGCTGATGCGCAACGCGTTGGAGAAGACCCTGGGTGTGCCGCTGTTCCAGGAGCAACTCATGCAGCTCGCCATCGACCTGGCCGGCTTCGACGCGGCCGGGGCCGACCAGCTGCGCCGGGCGATGGGGGCGAAGCGGTCGGTGGAGCGGATGGCGCAGCTCGCCGACCGGCTCTACGCCGGGATGGCCGCGCGGGGCATCACCGGCGAGCTGGCCGACGACGTCTATCGCAAGCTGACCGCGTTCGCCAGCTACGGTTTCCCGGAGAGCCACGCGATGAGCTTCGCCTATCTGGTCTACGCCAGCTCCTGGCTCAAGCGCTACCATCCGGGGCCGTTCCTGGCCGCGCTGCTCAACGCCCAGCCGATGGGCTTCTACTCGCCACAGACCCTGGTGGACGACGCGCGTCGGCACGGCGTCGAGGTACGCCGGCCGGACGTCAACGCCAGCGGCGCGAAGGCCGTCCTGGAGTCCACCCCGGCCACCCGGTGGGGGAGCCAGCCGGGGGAACCGTCGCACGAGTGGGGCCTGGGCGGGCCGGCCGTCCGGCTCGGGCTGTCGAGCGTGCGTACCCTCGGCGATCCGGTGGCCGAACAGATCGAGGCGGAGCGGACGGCGCACGGGCCGTACCGTGACCTGTCGGACCTGGCCCGGCGGGTCGGGCTCACCGCCGCGCAGCTGGAGGCGCTGGCCACCGCCGACGCCTTCGCCTGTTTCGGGTTGACCCGGCGGCAGGCCCTCTGGGCCGCCGGCGCCGCGGCCCAGGACCGGCCCGACCGGCTGCCCGGCACGGTCACCGGCACGGCGGCGCCCACCCTGCCCGGGATGGAGGCGGTGGACCGGCTCGTCGCCGACGTCTGGGCCACCGGGCTGTCCCCGGAGAACCACCCGGCCCGGTTCATCCGGGAGCGGCTGGACACCCTCGGCGCGGTGCGGATCGCCCGGCTCGGCCAGGTGGAACCCGGCCGGCGGATCCGGGTGGGCGGGATCGTCACCCACCGGCAACGACCGGCGACCGCCGGCGGGGTCACCTTTCTCAACCTGGAGGACGAGACGGGGATGCTCAACGTCACCTGTTCCCCCGGGCTGTGGCAGCACTACCGCCGGACGGCCCGCACCAGCGCGGCGCTGGTGGTGCGCGGCCGGTTGCAGCGGCACGAGGGCGTCACCAGCCTGATCGCCGACCGGCTGGACGCGATCGAGCCCCCGGTGAGCCCGGCGTCCCGGGATTTCCGCTGAGCCGGGTGATCCACATTACAGTTTCCCGAGCCGGGAAGCGGGAGACTTCCGGACACGCGCGGGCAGAGTGGCCCGCTCGGGCAAGGGGGTGTCCATGACCTTCAGCATGCGTACCGGTGGGGTGGCGAACACCCGGCGGACCCGGCTGGCGGCCGGCTGGTCGCCCGTCCAGGGCGCGGAGCTGCGCGAGTACCAGGTGACCGACGGCCCGGTGGCCAACGCCCAACGGTCCCGTGCGGAGGAGGACCCGGCCGGCGGCGGGGAGTCCTGACCGGCGGGTCGTACCGCCTGCGGGGGGTCGGTGGCGCGGTTGACTAGGCTCGACCGGGTGGAGCACACCACCGGGTTCACCGGGCCGCCGCTGACCCCCCGTACCGCTGTCATCTGGTCGGTCCTCGCCGCCGAGCTGGCCCGACGCGACGGTGACCAACTCACCGTGCTCGACGTCGGCGGCGGGACGGGCGGCTTCGCCGTCCCGCTCGCCCGGGCCGGCCACTGGGTCACCGTGGTCGACGCCAGCCCCGACGCGCTCGCCGCGTTGACCCGCCGGGCCGCGGAGGCCGGCGTCGCCGACCGGGTACGCGCCGTGCAGGGCGACGGTGACGCGCTCGGCGGGCTGGTCGAACCGGCCGGCGCGGACCTGGTGCTCTGCCACTCGGTGCTGGAGGTGGTCGACGACCCGGCGCCGGTGGCCGCCGCGCTCGCCGCCGCGCTGCGCCCCGGCGGCGCGGCCAGCGTGCTGGTCGCCGGCCGGGCCGCCGCCGTGCTGAGCCGGGCGATGAACGGCCACCTGGACGTGGCCGCCGCGCTCGCCGCCGCTCCGGCCGGCTCCGCCGGGCCGCGGGACACCCTGCGCCGGCGCTTCGACTCCGACAGCGCCGCCGCGCTGCTGGGCGCCGCCGGGCTCACCGTGGAGGAGATCCACGGGGTACGCGTCCTCGCCGACCTGCTTCCCGCCACGGTGGCCGACGGTCAGCCGGCTGCCCTGGTCGAGCTGGAACGGGCCCTGGCCGCCCGCTCGCCGTACCGGGAACTCGCCGCCCAACTGCACCTGTTCGCCCGCCGCCCGGCATGACCGACCCGCGGCGACCCCCGACCGGGCCGGCGCCCGCCGCGCCTGTCCCCGACGGTGGCCCGCTGGCGGTCGTGCCACCCCGCTACGGCGGTGGCAGCCTCGCCGACGTGGTGCCCAGCGCGCTGGCCGTGCTCGGCGTGCCCGGCGCGGTCGACCTGCTCGGCCTGGCACCTCGGCTGGCCGGGGTACGCCGCGTCGCGGTGCTGCTCGTCGACGGTCTCGGCTGGTACCAGATCCCCACCGCCGCGCCGTACGCCCCGATCCTGGCTGGGCTGGCCGCCACGGCCGGCCGGCCACTGACCGCCGGTTTCCCGTCCACCACCCCGACCAGCCTGGCGAGCCTCGGCGCGGGCGTCGCCCCCGGGGCGCACGGGGTGCTCGGCTTCACCGTCCGGGTACCCGGCACCGACCGGGTGCTCAACCACATCGACTGGGCCGGTGACCCGGAGCCGCTGCGCTGGCAGCCGGTCCGCACCCAGTGGGAACGGGCCCGCGCGGCCGGGGTGGCGGTGACCGTCGTCAGCCGCCCCGAGTTCGCCGGCAGCGGGCTGACCCTGGCCGCCAACCGGGGCGGCGACTACCGGGGCGCGGCCGGGGTGGACGCCCTGGCCACCACGATGCTCGCCGCGCTGGCCGCCGGCCCCGGTCCGACCCTGGTCTCCGGCTATCACCCGGACCTGGACCGGCACGGCCACCTCAGCGGGGTGGACTCGATGCCCTGGCGGGCCGCCGCCGCCGAGGTGGACGCGCTGCTCGCCCGGCTCGTCGACGGCCTGCCGGCGGACGCCGCGCTGCTGGTCACCGCCGACCACGGCCAGCTCGACGTGCCCGCCGCGCACCGGATCGACCTGGACACCGATCCCCGGCTGCGCGCGGGCGTGCGGGTGGTCGCCGGTGAGCCCCGGGTGCGCTACCTGCACGTCGCGCCGGGAGCGCTGGACGACGTGCGGGCCGCCTGGGCGGCGGTGCTCGGGCCGGCCGCCCAGGTGCAGACCCGGGAGGAGGCGGTGGCCGGCGGCCGGTTCGGGCCGGTGTCGCCGGACCACCTGGGCCGCGTCGGCGACCTGGTGGTCACCTGCGCCGGCACGTACGCGCTGCTCGCCAGCCGTTCCGAACCGCCGGCGGTGTCCCGGCTGGTGGCCTACCACGGTGCGGACACCGCCGCCGAGATGACCATCCCGCTGCTGGTCGTCCGGGGCTGACCCCCCACTCTCGCCCCACCCGCCCGCCGCCGCGCGAGGTGTCGTACCGGCGGGTTAGCGTGCGGGGATGGGTCGGAGCCAGTCGTTGCCGCGCGGTGGTGACCCGCGTTTCGGGCCGGGCGCCGACGACTCCGGCAGCACCGTGCTGCACGTCGACATGGATGCCTTCTTCGCCTCGGTCGAGGTGCGCCGCCGCCCGGAGTTGCGCGGCAAGCCCGTCGTGGTCGGCGGGGTCGGCCCGCGCGGCGTGGTCAGCTCCGCCAGCTACGAGGCCCGGCGGTACGGCGTCCGCAGCGCCATGCCCACCGCCCGGGCCCGGGCGCTCTGCCCGCACGCGGTCTACCTCCCGCCCGACCTCACCCGGTACGCGGCGGCCTCGCAGGCGGTCATGCAGATCTTCCGGGACGTCACCCCGCTGGTCGAGCCACTCTCCCTCGACGAGGCGTTCCTCGACGTGGCCGGCGCCCGGCGGCTGTTCGGCTCCCCGGTCGAGGTCGCCCGGCTGATTCGCCGCCGGGTCGCCGAGGAGCAGAAGCTCACCTGCTCGGTCGGGGTGGGGCCGAGCAAGTTCGTGGCCAAGCTCGGCTCGACCCGCGCCAAACCGGACGGCCTGCTGGTGGTGCCCGCCGACCGGGTGCTGGAGTTCCTGCACCCGTTGCCGGTCGACGCGCTCTGGGGGGTGGGGGAGCGGTCCGCCGAGGCGTTGCGCCGACTGGGCCTGGCCACCGTCGGTGACCTGGCCGAGGCTCCGCTGGGCATGCTGCGGCGAGCGGTCGGCGAGGCGTCCGCGGCCCACCTGCACGAGCTGGCCTGGGGGCGGGACCCGCGTCCGGTCAGCCCGGAGCACGTGGAGAAGTCGATCGGCGCGGAGGTGACCTTCGACGTGGACGTGAGCGACCCGAGGGAGATCCGCCGGGCGCTGCTGGCGCTCAGCGAGAAGGTGGGCGTCCGGCTGCGTCGTGCCGGTCAGGTCGGCCGTACGGTGTCGATCAAGGTGCGGCTGGCGGACTTCCGCACCGTGAGCCGGTCCCGCACCCTCGGCGTACCGACCGATGTGACCCGGGAGGTCTTCGACACCGCCTGGGCGCTCTGGGCGGCGCTCGACCCCGGGGAGCGGATCCGGCTGGTCGGCGTACGGGTCGAAGGGCTGGCGGAGGCGAGTGGCGCGCCCCGGCAGTTGACCCTCGGCGCGCCCGAGCGCGGCTGGCGGGAGGCGGAAGCTGCCGCCGACGCCGCGGCTGCCCGTTTCGGGCGGTCCGTCATAGGTCCGGCCAGTCTGCTCGGCATGGGTGGTGGCGACCGGCGCGAAAAACCGGGCCGGCCGTAGGTCGTCCCGCTTTCCGACGCGCGAGGGCCCTCGTAGACTTGACGGCAAGCAGCCGGTTGGCTGCCACGGTCTGTCGGCCCGACCGGGCCGACCAACGTGACCGGGGAGGAGTGCCGTGCCGCTCTCGGAGCACGAGCAGCGGCTGTTCGAGCAGATCGAGCGGTCGCTTGCCGAGGACCCCAAATTCGCCTCGGCCGTGCGCGCCAGCGACCCGCGTTTCCACGCGCGGCGTCGCCTGCTCGTCGCTGCCGGCGTCGTCGTCGTCGGCCTGGCCCTGTTGGTCTATGGCGCGGTGATCAAGACTCCGCCGCTGGCAGTGGCGGGGTTCGTCGTCATGCTGGCTGCGTTGGGCTATGCGGTGCAGTCGCACCGGCGGGCGCAGTCACCGGACCTGCACGTGGTGGGTGGCACGACCAGCCGTCGTCGTCCGCGCGGGCGTGGCGGCCGCCGGCCGTCACTGCTGGACCGCATGGAGGACCGGTGGCGGCAGCGCCCGGAGGGACATCGCTGACCGTCGTCCGCCGCTGAGGCGGTTCGGCGTCGTCGCGGGACGGTGGGTGCCGGGTAGCTTCCGGCCACCACCGTCGTAGCAGCATGTCCAGAGTCAGGACCGAACCTCCGGCAGCTCAGCTGCTTGATCAGCTCATTCTGCGGCGAATGGCGGTGTCCCTGGGCAGGGACACCGCCATTCGCGGCAAACGGACAGGCCGGCAGCGGAGCGGTCAGGCGCGGCGGGCCAGTAGGCGGCGGGGATTCCACCGCGCCAGCCGCAGGCGGAGCCGGCCGGTCGTCGTCACCCACCGGGTGGAGTGTTCCGTCACGGCCGAACGCCACCGCATCAGCACCGACGGCGGAAGCACCACCGCGAGGAGCCGGGTACGTCGGTCGGCCCGGGCGGCGAGCGTGTCGCGTACCGAGGCCAGGGCCGGGCGCAGCGGCTCGCCGGTGAGCGGGTCACGGGCGTAGCGGGCCCGCTCCTCGGCGCGACCGAGCAGCCGTACCGCCGTGGCGGAGGTGGCGTCCTCCGCGAGCGCCTCTCGGACCAGGCGTTCCGCGGTCGCCCGCGGGGTTTCCGTCCGGTCGACCCGGACCTGGTAGTCGACCAGGGTGTCCACCAGTTCGTCCCATGCGGCGTGGGCGTCGGCCCGGGCGCGGTCGCGATCTGCGCCGAGGACCAGCATGCCGGTGGCCGGGGCGTCCGCCGCGTCGGCCGCACCCGCGGTGACCGCCGGGGTCACCGTCAGTTGGCGTCGCCGGCGCAGTGCCATCCGGCGCAGCGCCGGTACGCACAGCAGCGCGAGCAGCGCCAGCACGCCACCGGCCGTCCACCACGGCCAGGTGGGCCCACGCTGGATCGGGGCACCGGTGACCGGGTCGAAGGTCTCGTCGACGTCCCGGTCGGCGGCGTCCGGCTGCTGCGGGCCGGCGGTGGTGTCCGGCCCCTCCGGGGTGACCCCCGGCGCGGAACTGCCCGACGGCTCCGGGTCCGGCGCGTCGCTGTCCGGGGCCCAGGCCGAACGGGTGGCGCCCTGCACCGCGTACGCGGGGGTGGGGTCGAACGGCACCCACCCCATCCCGTCGAAGTAGACCTCCGTCCAGGCGTGCAGGTTGCGGTTGGTCAGCACGAAACTGCCGGTACCGGTGCTGGTGCCGTTGGTGAAGCCGAACGCGACCCGGGCCGGAATGCCGGCCGCGCGGACCAGCCAGGCCATCGCGGCCGCGTACTGCTGACAGAAGCCGACCTTGTTGTCGAGGAAGTCGACGATCTCCTGGCCGCTGGTGCCGCCCTTGGTGCTCAGCGAGTAGCTGAAGCCGTTCTCCCGGGAGAAGTGGTCGTAGATCGCCCGGACCTTGTCGTAGTCGGTGCGCTTGCCCTCGATGAGCTCGGCGACCAGCGCGTCCACCTGCTGCACCGACGGCCGGCGGGTCTGCTGCACGGCGATCGGGTGCTCGGCCGGCAGCGAGGGGGCCCGGCGCAGCGCCGCTGGAGTGAAGGTCGACCGGACGTACTCGACGGTGTAGCGCTTGCCCCGGGAGTTGTCCCGGTTGGAGAACACCACACCGAGATTGCGGTCGTAGAGCCAGTTGCCGTTGAGCCCCTGCACCCCGACCGGGTCGGAGTAGACCGGCACCAGCGGCATCTCGAGGTTACGGCTGACCTCCACCGTCGCCTGGTACCGCTGTTGGTCCGCGCCCCGCCGGTCGATGCCCGGCAGGTCCCGGTCGACCCGCGTCCCGGTCGGCGGGCGCACCCGGAAGCCGTCCGAGCGCAGCTCGTCGGCGACGCCGAAGCGCAGGTAGAAAGGGCTGGGCTCGGTGGTGGTCACCTTGACCATCTCGGCCACTTCGGACTGGTTGAGCTGGCCACTGAGCGCGGCGAACAGATCGATCCGGCCGGGGCTGCCGCCCTGCCCGAACCGCCCGGTGCCGGTGCCGTTGCCGGCCGAGGTGAACTGGTTGAGCAGCCCTCCGGTCATCCCCGGCACCGCCAGCGGCAGCGCCACGGCGAGCGCCACACCCACCACCGCCAGCCGGCGACCGGCCGCGGCCAGCGGAGACGCCTCCCAGACGTCGACGTCGCGGCCCTCACCGGTGAACCGGCGGCCGAACCGGCGTACCCGCTCGACGTTGTCGGTGACCAGCAGCCACAGGTAGCCGCAGGCTCCGACGACGAACGGCAGCGCCGGCACGCTGTCCACGTAGACCGCCACCGGCACCGAGTAGATCGCCAGCATGGGCAGCCCGGCGAGCGCGGGACGACGCAGCCCCACCGCCAGCACATCGACCAGGACGGCCACCCCGCCCACCCCGAGCACGGTGATGAACAACAGCGGGGTGGTGTCCGGCACCTTCACCCCGTACGACCGCATGTCCTGCGTCGAGCCCTGCAGCAGCTCACCGAAGTGGGCCAGCGTGTCCGGGGTGGGCAGGATCCCGACCAGTTCGTCGCCGGCGGGGAACAACCAGGTCAGCGCGAGCAGCAGGCCGGCCAGCATGCCCACCACCTGCGCCCACAGCGGGGCCCGCAGCGCCCGGATCAGCGCGGCCACGGCCGCCACCACGGCCACCGCGATGGCGGCCTGGATCAGCCAGGTCCACCGTTGGAAGATCGACGATAGGGGCGCCGCGGCGAGCAGGGTCGCCGCGGCGGCCACGAAGCCGAGGTTCCGGGACGCGATCACGATGTCACCCTCCCCGTCACCGGACCACGCCGGCGACCGTCTCGGCCATGGCGGCGCGCAGGGCGAACCCCTGCGAGCCACGGGCCGCCTGCGGCCACAGCGCCGACAACCGGCTGCCGTGGTCCACCCCGATCACCCGCCAGCCGCCCTGGAGCAGGGCCAGCGCGGCGGCGCCGTGGGCCTGCGCGGACTCGGCGCGTGCCTGCTCCGGCAGGTTCAACCAACTGTTGCTGTCCAGCAGGAAACCCACACAGGTCGCGCCGTTGCCGCGCAACCCGGCCAGCAGTTCGGCCTCGGTGGTGTTCAGCGTGCCGAGCAGCGCGATGATCAGGCCGCCGTCGGCGCGCTGGCGGACCCGCTGCACCAGCGTCGCGACGTCGACGCGCTGGTCGAGCCGGACATCGGCGAGATGGTCGAGGAGCACGCCGTCGCCGGCCACCTCGGTGGCGTCCACGTCCGCACCGGAGCCGGTGACCAACCGCAGCTTGTAGCCGGACTGCCGCAGGTGCACGGCGATGCTCGCGGCGGCCGAGACCGCCCACTCGAAGCTGGCGGTGGGGCCGTCGCCGCGGTGGCCGTACGCCCGGGTGTCCAGCACCACGGTGGCGCGGCTCTCCCAGGGCTGCTCCTCGCGTCGCACCATCAGCTCACCGGTGCGGGCGGTCGACTTCCAGTGCACCCGACGCAGGTCGTCGCCCCGGCGGTACTCCCGGGTCGCCGCGTCGTCCTCGCCGTGTACCGCCACGGACCGGGCCCGGCTGTCGCCGCTGCCGGCGTACTCGCCGGGCAGGCGGATCGTCGGCAGCGGAGTGACCTGCGGGATCACCGTCAGGTGGTCGGTGCCCGGGAAGGCACGGGTCAGCTCGCACAGCCCGAACGGGTCGGTCATCCGGACCACCAGCGGGCCGACCTCGTACCGGCCGCGCACGTCGGCGCGCACCGTGTACGCCACCGAGCTGGCCTGGTGCGCGCCGAGGCGCTCCAGCACCACCCGGGGTCGGCTGCCCAGCGCGTACGGCAGCCGGTCCTCCAGCAGCAGGGTGCCGGTGGGCAGGCGGGACATGTTCTGCAACCGCAGCACCACCCGGGAGTGGGCTCCGACCGGCACCCGGTGCGGTTCCAACGCCCGGCTGCAGGCGAGCTTGTAGCGGCTGCGCCCCACGTAGAGCGCGGCGAGCAGCGGGAGGGTCGCGAGCAGTACGGCCACCCGCAGCAGGTCCTTCTCGCCGAGAATGCCGGCGGAGACCGCCGCCGCGACCGCGGCCGCCAGGAACGAGCGGCCGCGGGTGGTCAGACCACGCAGCCCGTCACGCACGTCACGGCCTCCGCGGCTCGAACGGCGGGCGGGCGTTGCCGGTGGCGGGCCGGGGCGTGTCGTAGGGGGTGCGTTGGCGGTCCGGCGGCAGTGGCAGCCGGTGCACCAGCTCCGCGATGATCGCGTCGGTGGTGCGCCGGGCGAGCTGCGCGTCCGCGGTCGGGATGAGGCGGTGCGCCAGCACCGGCACCGCGAGCGCCTGCAGGTCGTCGGGGAGCACGTAGTCGCGTCCTTCCAGGGCGGCCACCGCACGGGCGGTGCGCAGCAGCTGGAGGGTGGACCGGGGGGAGGCGCCCAGCCGCAGTTCCGGCGACTCGCGGGTGGCGGTGACCAGGTCGACGGCGTACTGCTTGACGGCGTCGGCGGCGTGCACCTGGCGCACGGTGGCGATCAGCCGGCGGACCGTCTCGGCGTCGGCGACCGGCCGCAGCTCCTGCAGCGGGTCGGCGGCGCCGTGGCCGTCCAGCATGGCCAGCTCGGCCTGCGGGCCGGGGTAGCCCATCGCGATCCGGGCGGTGAACCGGTCGCGCTGCGCCTCCGGGAGGGGGTAGGTGCCCTCCATCTCGATCGGGTTCTGCGTGGCGATCACCATGAACGGGGTCTGCAGCTGGTAGGTCACCCCGTCGACGGTGACCTGCCGTTCCTCCATGCACTCCAGCAGCGCCGACTGCGTCTTGGGGGAGGCCCGGTTGATCTCGTCACCGACCACCAGGTTGGCGAAGACCGCGCCCGGCCGGAACTCGAAGTCGTGCGTCTCCTGGTTGTAGACGCTCACGCCGGTGACGTCGCTGGGCAGCAGGTCGGGGGTGAACTGGATCCGGCGCACCGAGCAGTCGATCGAGCGGGCCAACGCCTTGGCCAGCTTGGTCTTGCCGACGCCGGGGACGTCCTCGATCAGAAGGTGACCCTCGGCGAGCAGGACGGCCAGGGCGAGGCGCACGGTCGCGGTCTTGCCTTCGATGACCTGTTCGATGTTGGCCACGATGGCGTCGCTGGCGGCGCGGAACTCGTCGTGCGGCAGCAGGCCGCCCACCTCGTCCCAGGTCTGTTGTGTCACGGGCCTCCTCCTCGTCGCCGGAAACGGCAGCTCTGTATGAGAGCACCTGGACCCGCCGTTGGGTTCGCGACGCCGAGCCACGTCTGCCGCAGAAATCTCATTGGCCTCTCAGGCTAACCATGTTTCTCGTCTTCGCCGACACCCGCAGGTAGTCCGCCGGTTACGCCCGGAATATTCGCCGGTCGGGGGACGGGGACGCCCCTGGTCAGCGGGGAGACACGGCTCCTGCCGAACGACGGGCGACCATGACGGACGCGGCACCGCCGATCACCCTCGGCTACGTGCTGGCCGGCGGGTAAGGCGGTTCCCGTCCCGTCGCGGCCGGCGGTAGACTGCGGGCATGTCCGTGGCCGGTCTGCTTCTTACCGAGCCGTGCTGACGCGCTGACCGCGACAGCACGGCCGCCCCTCCTGCGCGAGGGGCTTTTTTGTGCCTACCGGACGAGACCGACCCGCATCCCGCGGTACGACCAACAGCGGTTCGAGGAGAGACGCCATGAGTGAGGCAGCCGCACCGGCCAGTGACGTGCCACCGTTCCGGTACACGGCCGCCCTGGCCGACGAGATCGAGCGCCGGTGGCAGGACGTCTGGGCGCGCGAGGGCACCTTCCACGCCCCGAACCCGACCGGTCCGCTGGCCGACCCCGACCATCCGCGGGCCGGCGCGGAGAAGCTGTACGTGCTGGACATGTTCCCCTACCCCTCGGGGGCCGGCCTGCACGTCGGCCATCCGCTGGGCTACATCGGCACCGACTGCTTCGCCCGCTACCAGCGGATGGCCGGGCGCAACGTGCTGCACGCGATGGGCTTCGACGCGTTCGGGCTGCCCGCCGAGCAGTACGCGGTGCAGACCGGCACCCACCCCAGGACCACCACCGAGCAGAACATCGAGCGGTACAAGGCGCAGCTGCGCCGGCTGGGCCTGGCCCACGACGAGCGCCGGTCGGTGGCCACCATCGACACCGACTTCTACCGCTGGACCCAGTGGATCTTCCTGCAGGTGTTCAACTCCTGGTACGACCCCGAGGCGAAGAAGGCCCGCCCGGTCGCCGAGTTGGTCGCCGAGTTCGAGGCCGGCACCCGGCCCACCCCGGACGGTCGCCCGTGGGCCGAGCTGACGGTGGCGCAGCGGCGGGCGATCGTCGACGACCACCGGCTGGCGTACGTCTCGCAGGCACCGGTCAACTGGTGCCCGGGGCTGGGCACCGTGCTGGCCAACGAGGAGGTCACCGCCGACGGCCGCTCCGAGCGGGGCAACTTCCCGGTCTTCAAGCGCAACCTGAAGCAGTGGATGATGCGGATCACCGCGTACGGCGACCGGCTGCTGGACGACCTGGACGCGCTGGACTGGCCCGAGCCGATCAAGCTGATGCAGCGCAACTGGATCGGCCGGTCCACCGGCGCGCACATCGACTTCGCCACCGAGCGGGGCCCGCTGCGGGTGTTCACGACCCGGCCGGACACCATCTTCGGGGCGACCTACATGGTGCTGGCTCCCGAGCACGAACTGGTCGACGCCCTGGTGCCGGCGGCCTGGCCGGAGGGGACCAGGGACGCCTGGACCGGGGGGCACGCCAGTCCGTGGGCGGCGGTCGAGGCGTACCGCAAGGCGGCACGGGCCAAGACCGACGTCGAGCGACAGGCGGAGACCAAGGAGAAGACCGGCGTCTTCGTCGGCGCGTACGCCGTCAACCCGGTCACCGGCGGGCAGATCCCGATCTTCATCGCGGACTATGTGCTGGCCGGCTACGGCACCGGCGCGATCATGGCGGTGCCCGCCGAGGACGAGCGCGACCACGCCTTCGCCGACATCTTCGAACTGCCGGTCGTGCGGACCGTCCAGCCGCCGGAGGGCTTCGACGGCGGGGCGTACACCGGGACCGGGCCGATGATCAACAGTGCGGCGCCGGAGCGTGGCCTGGACCTGAACGGCCTGGGAGTCGACGACGCCAAGGCCCGCATCATCGCGTGGCTGGAGGCCAACGGCCACGGCGAGGGCGCGGTCACCTACCGGCTGCGCGACTGGCTGTTCTCCCGGCAGCGCTACTGGGGCGAGCCGTTCCCGATCGTGTACGACGAGACCGGCAGCGCCATCGCGCTGCCCGAGTCGATGTTGCCGGTCGAGCTGCCCGAGGTCGACGACTTCTCGCCCAAGACGTTCGATCCCGACGACGCCGGCAGCGACCCGGAGACCCCGCTGTCGCGTCGCCGCGACTGGGTCGAGGTGGAGCTGGACCTGGGGGACGGCCCGAAGCGGTACACCCGGGAGACCAACGTGATGCCGCAGTGGGCCGGCTCCTGCTGGTACGAGCTGCGCTACCTGGACCCGACCAACTCCGAGCGGTTCGTCGACGCGGAGAACGAGCGGTACTGGATGGGCCCGCGCGACGCGGGCGACTGCGGGGGCACCGACCTGTACGTCGGTGGCGCCGAGCACGCCGTGCTGCACCTGCTGTACGCCCGCTTCTGGCACAAGGTTCTGTACGACCTGGGCCACGTCTCGTCGTTCGAGCCGTTCCGCAAGCTGTTCAACCAGGGCTACATCCAGGCGTACGCCTACACCGACGCCCGGGGCGCGTACGTGCCCGCCGAGGAGGTCGTCGAACGCGACGGCGGCTTCTACCTGGGCGACACGGCGGTCAGCCGCGAGTACGGCAAGATGGGCAAGTCGCTGAAGAACGTCGTCACCCCCGACGAGATGTGCGCGACGTACGGCGCCGACACCTTCCGGGTCTACGAGATGTCGATGGGTCCGCTGGAGGTCTCCCGCCCCTGGGACACCCGGGCGGTGGTCGGGTCGTACCGGTTCCTGCAACGGGTCTGGCGGGCGGTCGTCGACGAGCAGACCGGCGCGACGCGGGTGGTCGACGCGCCCGCCGACGAGGCGACCCGCCGGCTGCTGCACAGGGTGGTCGACGGGGTCCGCGGCGACATGGAGGGGATCCGGTTCAACACCGCGATCGCCAAGCTGATCGAGCTGACCAACGCGGTGACCCGGTTGCCGCAGACCCCGCGCGAGGTGGCCGAGCCGCTGGTGCTGATGCTGGCGCCGTTCGCCCCGCACGTCGCCGAGGAACTGTGGCGGCGACTGGGCCACGACACCTCGCTGACGTACGCGGACTTCCCGACCGCCGACCCGGCCCTGCTGGTTGCCGAGACGGTCACCTACCCGGTGCAGATCAACGGCAAGGTGCGCGGTCGGGTCGAGGTCGCCGCCGACGCGGCCGAGGACGACGTACGGGCGGCGGCGCTGGAGGCGGTCGCCGGTGCGCTGGCCGGCCGGGAGCCGCAGAAGGTCATCGTGGTCAAGGGCCGGATGGTCTCGGTCGTCGCCTGAGCTGTTCGGCCCTCCCCCCGGGGGCGAGGGGCAGGGAGCGAGTGCCGGAGAGGGCTGCTGCTCCGCATCCGGTCGCAGACCTCGTCGCCGTCGGTGACCGGCCGCGGCTAAGAGGGCACAGCGTGGCGGCCGTCGGCACCTGGCTGGCCCACCGCTACTCGGGCGCTACCAACGTGATGGCGTAGATGGGTCACCCGGGATTCGGGGGCAGGCCACCGGTCGGCGGCGGGTACTGGGCTGCTGGGTGCGCGCCGTCGGCTCGGGGGCCGGCCTTGCTCGGGTGGCCGGCCTTGCTCGGGTGGCCGGCCTTGGTGGGGTGGCCGCCGTTGGCTGAGGGCTGGCGCTGGCGAGGTGGCCAGCGGCGCGTCGACTCGGCCGGAAAGCGGCCTCGCTTCCAGGCCACGTGGTTCATCCGCCCCGGCACCCGCTGCGCCGCGTCGCCGTTGCCGGCTCCGCATGACCATGACAGGTGGCCCGCTGTTCGCCGACCCACCCGGTCCGGCCGTCGTGACCGACCCGGCTACCGCGGCCGGGACGGCGGGCCGCCGATCCGGCTACGCCGTCAGGTCTGTAGCGCCTCGGCACCGTTGTTCGATCGACCTGTCTGCCATCGCTGCCGGCCCGCGGATCCGTCGCCGGTCACCGGTGCGGGTCGCCGATGTCGAGCCGGCGCTGCCGCTCGGCGCGCCACCAGCGCTGCGCCAGCACCGCGCTGGCGATCAGGCCGAGGCTGGCGGGGGCGGCGGCGTACCAGTTGACGGCCCCCGGCGAGGTGACCGCCGCGCCGATGGCCGCGTAGCCGAAGGCCGTGGGGGCGGAGGCGAGCACGCTGCCGACCAGGAACGGCAGCACCCGCGCGCCGGTGGTGCCGTAGCCGTAGCTGACCAGCCCGAACCCGGCGACCGGCAGCAGCCGTACGGTGATCACCCCGAGGACGCTCTGCCGGGCGAACCAGCCGTCGAGGCGAGCCAGCCGGCCCCGGGCCCGTTCGGCCACGAACTCCCGCCCCAGCAGCCGGCCGACGGCGAAGCACAGCGCCGCCGCGAGCAGCGCCGCGCCGAGGGCGTACCCGGCTCCGGCGAGAGGGCCGAAGATCGCGCCCGAGGCGAGCGTGACGAAGGTCCGGGGGACCAGTGCGACCAGCAGCAGGGCGCCGACCGTCACCGCCACGGCCGGGGCGTACCCGCCGAGGTGGTCGGCGAGGTGCGGCAGCGCCCGGGGGTCGGGCCGGGGCACCAGCAGCAGCGTGCCGCCGAACCCGGCGAGCAACAACAACAACAGCCCGAACCGGCGGGCCGGCGGCTGCCGGAGCAGCTCCCGGACGGCGCGCAGCACGTCGGCGCGGCGGCCGGCACCGGGGGTCATGCCCGGGCGGCGGCCACCGCGGCGCGGCGCTCGGAGCGGAGCCGCTCGGCCCAGGTGTCGTCCAGCGGCGGAAGCTGGTGGGCGCCGGTGGCCCAGCGCAGCAGCAGGTCGGCCAGGGCTGGGTTGCGGGCCAGCGCCGGCCCGTGCGAGTAGGTGCCGAGCAGCTTGCCCCGCCACGCCCCCTCGGTGGCGCCGTCGTTGCCGACCCCGGCGGTCACCCGGGCCAGCGGGGAGACGCTCGGGCCGAGGTGGGTGCGCCCGCCGTGGTTCTCGAAGCCGGACAGCGCCGGGATGCCGAGCCGAGGGTCGATGTCGCCGGCCAGCTCACCCACGGCCCGGGTGGGACCCCGGTCGGAGGAGAGGTCCAGCAGCTCCAGGCCGGCGCACCGGGTGCCCTTGGCGAAGAAGGAGGTGCCCAGTAGTTGGTAACCGGCGCAGACACCGAAGACCACCGAGCCCTGGGCGACCGCACGGTGCAGGCCGCCGTCGGCGAGCAGCCGCTGCGCGCCGAGCGCCTGCGGGCCGTCCTCGCCGCCACCGATGAGGTAGATGTCGGCGGTGGCGGGCAGCCGCTGGTCGGATCGGACCTCCAGCACCTCGACCGGCATGCCGCGCAGTTGCGCCCGGCGGGCCAGGATCAGCATGTTGCCGCGGTCGCCGTAGGTGGAGAGCAGGTCGGGGTAGACCCAGACGATGCGCAGGCTCTCAGTTGACACGGTCCAACTCCGCTCGGATGTCCTGGAAGGCGGTGTAGTTCGCGATGACCTCCAGCCGGCCCGGCGGGGCGGCGCGGACCGCCTCGCCGAACGTGCGGACGTGCTGGAACGGCACGCCGTTGACCTCGAGCCGGACCGCCAGGTCGTACGCCCGGTCACCGGTGATCAGCACCTGTCGCCCGCGCAGCGGGGCGAAGTCGACGTCGAACAGCCAGGAGGTGTCCAGGCCGTCGGGGTCGCGGGCGTTGATGGACAGCAGGGTCGGGGCCTCGTCGGCCATGTCGAACGCCTCCAGCCAACTGGCCGGGTTCTTCGCCAGCAGCAGCCGGATGTTGCGCCCGTCCCGCTGGACCTGGGCGTAGCGACCGGCGACCGAGGTGACCGTGCCGAGCCGGGAGACGGCGTCGACGGGGCGTACGCCGAACTCGGCGGCGACGGCCAGGGCGGTGGCGGCGTTGCCGATGTTGACCTTGCCGGGGAGCTGGAGAGTGATCTTGTGCCAGGCGCCGGTGGGGTCGAGGACCCCGTCGTCCTCCACCGTCCAGTTCGGTTCCGGGCGGCGCAGCGGGCAGCCGGTGCACCACCACTGCTGGCCGGAGCGTTGGATGGTGGAGCCGCACTCGGGGCAGACCCAGGAGTCGTCGTGCCAGCGCTGGCCGGCGCTGAACCAGGTGACGTGCGGGGCGTTGATCCCGCGGGCCGGGTCGGCCGGCGGGGTGGCCGCCCAGACCACCATCGGGTCGTCGGCGTTGGCCACCACTCGGACCTTGGCGTGGCGCACCAGCGCGGCCCGCCAGAGCTGGGCCATCATGGCCACCTCCTTGGCCCGGTCCAGCTGGTCCCGGGACAGGTTCAGCAGCGCCACCACGTGCGGTTCGGTGGCCTCCAGCACCTGGGCGAGGTAGTGCTCGTCGACCTCCAGCACCGCGTACGGGGTGCTGCCCGCCTTGGCCAGCGCGGAGGTGTGGCCGGTCGGCATGTTCGCGCCGAAGGAGTTGGTGGCGACGCGGCCGAGCACCCCGACCGCGGCGGCGGCGAGCCGGGTGGTGGTGGTCTTGCCGTTGGTGCCGGAGATCAGCGCGATGGCGCGACCGGCGGAGAGGTGGGCCAGGAGGTCGGGGTCGATCTTCAGGCCGATCCAGCCGCCGATCACCGAACCGTCGCCGCGACCGGCGGCCCGCGACAGCGCCGCGGCGGTCCGCGACACGGAGGTGGCCACCTTGGCCCGCAGGGGCATCTTCGCGTCCGTCACGGCAGCGAGGTTACCGGACCGCACCGCCCAGCCAGATCGCCGCCGACGGTGAACCGTTCGGTCGGGTCCGCCCGGGCGTCCGGTCGGCGGCGCTCAGCCGGCCGGAGTCGATCATTGTCGGGAAGCGGACGCTCGCCGCGCGGCGCTCCGGCCCTCCACTCCGCTCCACCGCCTCTGACGTGCGACTTTGCGCCGTTCAGCCGCGCGCCACGCGGGCGATTCTGGTTGCGGGTGGAGGGAAGTGGAGTAGAGTGGGGCGCGATGGTGAGGCCGGGAGGGCCCACCGGCCCGGGGGGTCAGCGGCGCCGCGAACGCCGCTAAAGGGCGAGGGGGTTGGGCCGTGTTTCTCGGCACCCACACTCCGCGTCTGGACGACAAAGGCCGGTTGATCCTTCCGGCGAAGTTCCGGGACGAGTTGGCGGGGGGTGTCGTGGTAACCAAAGGGCAGGATCGCTGCCTCTACGTCTTCCCCACGCCCGAGTTCCAGCGCATCGCGGACCAGTTGCGCGCGCAGCCGGTGACGAACAAGGCGGCCCGGGCCTACAGCCGGGTCTTCTTCGCCAGCGCACACGACGAGGTCCCCGACAAGCAGGGGCGGGTCACCATCCCGGCGCACCTGCGGTCGTACGCCGGGCTCGACCGGGAACTCGTGGTGATCGGGGCGAGCACCCGGGTGGAGATCTGGGACAGGGCGGCCTGGGAGGCCTACCTCGCGGAGAGCGAAGACGACTTCGCCGACATCGAGGAGGGGGTGCTGCCCGGCGGTCTGTAGGGCGTGACGACGCCCGACGTACTGCGAGATCTCCAGCCGCTTTCGAGTTCCTGGCACCCCTTCCCCGGTGCCAGGCGCACGATCCGCACTCCGGGGCGGGGCGGGAGCGGATGGGGATCTGGCGGTACGGCGGTACGGCGTCGTCCGACGAACAGGGCGCGGATCAGGGACGGACGTTTCAACCAGTGGGGGTCGACATGGGGGAGCTACGCGGCACGCACGTGCCGGTGCTGCTCGAGCGGTGTCTCGAGTTGCTCGCCCCCGCGCTGGACCGGGGTGACCGTACGGTCCACGTCGACGCGACGCTGGGGTTGGCGGGGCACGCCGAGGCGGTGCTGGAACGGCATCCGCGGACGGTGCTCATCGGCCTGGACCGGGACACCGAGGCCCTGGCCCACGCGCGGGTGCGGCTGGCCCGCTTCGCCGACCGGGTCCACCTGGTGCACGCCGTCTACGACGAACTGCCCGAGGTGCTCGACCGGCTGGGCTGTCCGGGCGTCGACGGGGTGCTGTTCGACCTGGGGGTCTCCTCGTTGCAGTTGGACGCGCCCGACCGCGGGTTCGCGTACGCGCAGGACGCGCCGCTGGACATGCGAATGGACCAGACCCGTGGGGCGACCGCCGAGGAGGTGGTCAACGGCTACTCCCACGGCGAGTTGGCCCGGGTGTTGAAGGTCTACGGCGAGGAGCGGTTCGCCGGGCGGATCGCCTCGGCGATCGTCCGGGAGCGGGAGCAATCCCCGATCACCTCGTCGGCGCGGCTGGCCGAGCTGGTCCGGGAGAGTATTCCGGCACCAGCCCGACGAACCGGGGGACACCCGGCCAAGAGAACGTTTCAGGCTTTGCGGATCGAGGTAAACAGGGAGCTGGCCGCGCTGGAGACGGCGCTGCCGGCTGCCCTCGACAAGCTCAACGTGGGCGGCCGCCTGGTGGTCCTGTCCTACCACTCGCTGGAGGACCGGCTCACCAAGCAGGCGCTCGCCGACCGGGTCCGCAGCAAGGGCCCGGTCGACCTCCCGGTGGAACTTCCCGGGTCGGGTCCGACGTTCCGGCTGCTCAGCCGGGGCGCCGAGCTCGCCGGGGAGGCGGAGGTCGCCGCGAACCCGCGCGCCGCCTCGGTGCGGCTGCGGGCAGCGGAACGACTCGATCCGACGGCCGTGGAGCAGGGGCGGACCGACCGCGAACGGTACCGCCGCCGGGTCAGGGCGATGCACCAACCGGGGACGGGGTCGACACCGGGTTCCACAGTGGTACCAGGGACGACGCCGGGGGACGGCACAGGGACGGACGAAGAGGGGGAGGGAACATGAACGTCAACAAGCGCGACGGCCGGGGGGCCGTCGGGCAGCGCGCACCGCGGTCGGGGGGCCGGGCCGCGGCGCAGCGCACCACGCGCACCGGTGTGCCGGCGGACCTCGCCGGTCGACGGGGGGACACTCGCGCCCGGGGGGCGCGCGAGTTCCCGACCCAGGGCAGCGCCGCGCTGCGTCCGGTCGAGAAGCCGTCCGCGAAGGCCACCAACACGGCCACCACGCCCCGGCTGCGGGTGGCTCCGCCGCCGCCCGTGCGGGTGCCGCAGGCACCGTTCGCGGCGCTGGTGGTGGCGCTGGTGGTCGGCGGGGTGCTCGGCATCCTCGCCGTCAACACGAAGATCAACGAGAACGCCTTCAAGCTCCAGCAGCTCCAGCAGCAGCAGGCCCGCCTCGACGTGGACCAGCAGCAGCTGGAGAAGCAGATCGAGACGGCCAAGGCGCCGGGCAACCTCGCCGCCGAAGCCCGCCGGCTCGGGCTGGTCGAGGCGGGCGAGCCGGCCTACATCAGACTGCCCGACGGGCGGATGATCGGCGTGCCGCAGCCCGCCAACGGTCAGCCGGCGCTCACCAGCCAGCAGGGCAACGGGGGATAGCCGGTGCCACCGAGATCGGATGATCCGCGCCGGGACGCCACGACGGGCTCCCGGCGCGGCTCGTCGCGGGGCGCGGCCGGGCGGGGTGGCGAGCCGGGCGCCGGCGGGATCTCCGATGCCCGGGCCTACACGCCCCGGGGCCGGACCATCCGGGAGAGCGACGAGGCCGGGGCCGACCGCGCCGGACAGCGGCGTACCCCACGGGCCGGCCGCTCCGGCGACCCGTTCCGCCCCGCCCTGCAGGTGCTCGACGGGGGCCGGGCCGGCGCCGCCCGCGCCGGACGCCGACCCGTCACCCCGGCCGGCCGTGGCGGCGTGGTGCGGACCGTCCAGGCGCGACCGGTCCGCCCCGACGACGGCGAGGAGGACCTTGCACCACCGCGCCGCCGTCCGGCGCGGGCCCCGCGCCGGACCGACCGCCCCGCCGGCCGCCGCCCCTCCCGCCGCCGGCCCCGGCCGCCGAAACTGGCCGAGCCGCGTCGCCGGCTGCGGCTGGGCACCCTGCTGGTGCTGATGCTCTTCGCGGTCATCGCGATCCGGCTGGTCGTCATCCAGACCGTCAACACCCCCGCGTACGCCGACGGCGGCCTCGGCTTCCGGACCGTCCGGGTCGACCTGCCCGCCCCGCGCGGCGCGATCCTGGACCGCACCGGCGCGCCGTTGGCCCGCAGCGTCGAGGCACGGTACGTCTTCGCCGATCCGACCCGGGTCAAGGACCGCGGGGCCACCGCCCGGCAGCTCTCCCCGCTGCTCGGGGTGCCCGTGTCCGAACTGGTGGAGAAGATGGAGCGGCGCGCGTTGCCCGGCGGGGGCGAGTCGCAGTTCCAGTACCTGGCCCGTGGGGTCGACATCGCCAAGGCCAAACAGATCGTGGCGCTGGACCTGGCCGGCATCGGCGTGCACCGCGACGAGCGGCGGGAGGTGCCCGGTGGGGACCTCGCGGCGAACCTGGTCGGTTTCACCAGCCAGGACATGGCCGGCCTGGAGGGGCTGGAGGCACGCTACGACGACGTGCTGGAAGGGGAGGACGGCCGGTGGGTCTACGAGGCCGGCCGGGGCGACCTGAACGCGCCGATCCCCGGCGGCTACAGCGAGACGACGGCCGCCAAGCCCGGCAGCTCCCTGGTGCTGACCATCGACCGCGACCTGCAGTACCAGGTGCAGCAGGTGCTGGGCCGGCAGATGGCGCAGACCCAGGGCAGCGTGGGTGCGGCGATCGTGATGGACGCGAAGACCGGTGAGGTGCTGGCACAGGCCAGCCACCCCACCTACAACGCGGCCAACCCCGGGCCGAGCAAGCCCACCGACCGGGAGGACGCCGCGACCAGCTTCGTGGTCGACCCGGGCTCGGTGCACAAGGCGATCACCTTCGGCGCGGCGCTGCAGGAAGGGGTGATCACGCCGGACACCACCATGCCGATCGCCAACAGCATCGCCATGGGCGACACCACCTTCAGCGACACCCACCCGGCCAACGGCCGGCAGATGAGCCTGGCCGGCATGATGGCCTACTCCTCCAACGTCGGCACGATCGAGATCGCCGAAAAGCTCGGCCGGGACCGGCTCATCGACTACCAGAAGCGGTTCGGGCTGGGGCAGCCCACCGGGGTCGGGATGCCGGGGGAGGCGTCGGGGCGGCTGCTGCCCGCCGAGGAGTGGAGCGGGTCGTCGTACGGGTCGGTGCCGATCGGGCACAGCGTCGACGCCACGCCGCTGCAGATGGCCGCCGCGTACGCCGCCATCGCCAACGACGGCACCTACGTCCAGCCGCGCCTGATCAAGGAGATCATCGACGGGCAGACCGGCCGCCGTACCCCGGCGCAGCCGCCGGTCACCCGGTCGGTGCTCAGCCCGGCCAACGCCCAGGCGCTGCGCACCATCCTGGAGGCGGTGACCACCGTCGACCACGCCACCGGGCTGGCCGCCGCGGTGCCCGGCTACCGGGTCGCCGGCAAGACCGGCACCGGCTTGCGGCTGGTGAGCGGCGTCAAACAGCCCGGCGAGGTCGGCTCGTTCATCGGAATGGCCCCGGCGGAGAACCCCCGGTACGTGGTGGCGGTCTTCGTGTGGAGCCCGGGCGGTGAGGGCGGCACGGTGGCCGCGCCGGCCTTCCGCGAGATGATGGGTTTCACGCTGCGCCACTACCGGGTGCCCCCGTCGAGCGGCAAGGCCCCGAAGTTCGAGGTCTTTCCGCGCTGAGCAGGCACGGCGCGACATCATCGGTGGGTGCGGACGAACCACCGGGGCGGCTGTACGGCCGGAACCGGACGACCGGGTAGGGTCTGACGCCGTGCCCGGCAATCCGCGTCCCCGTTCCGTGCCCGCACTGCGCCTCGGCGACCTCGCCGCGCGGCTCGCGCTGGCCCCGCCGGAGGGTGCCGCCGACCTGGCGGTGACCGGGGTGACCCACGCCAGCCAGCAGATCCGCCCCGGCGACCTGTACGCCGCGCTGCCCGGCGCCCGCCGGCACGGTGCGGAGTTCGCCGCCGCCGCGGCGGCGGCCGGCGCGGTGGCCGCCCTCACCGACCCGGCCGGTGCCGCCGCGGTGTCCGAGGCCGGGCTGCCCGCCCTGGTCGCCGGCGATCCCCGGGCCGTGTTGGGCGACCTCGCCTCTGCTGTCTACGGCGACCCCACCGCGGCGCTGACCGTCATCGGGATCACCGGCACCGCCGGCAAGACCTCCACCGCCTACCTGGTGGAGTCCGGGTTGCGCGCCGCGGGCCACGTCACCGGGTTGATCGGCACCGTCGAGACCCGCCTGGGCGACCTGGTCGTCGACAGCGTGCGCACCACGCCCGAGGCGACCGACCTGCACGCCATGCTGGCCGCCGCCCGGGAGCGGGGGGTGACCGCGCTGGTGATGGAGGTCTCCAGCCACGCCCTGGCGATGGGACGGGTCGGCGGGGTGCGGTTCGGTGTCGGTGGGTACACCAACTTCGGCTCCGACCATCTGGACTTCCACGCCGACGCGGCGGACTACTTCGCGGCCAAGGCGAAGCTCTTCGACGGCCGCTGCGCGGTCGAGGTGCTCAACCACGACGACCCGGCGCTGCGCCCGCTGTTCCGGCCGGCCACCGTCAGCTACTCGGCCGCCGGTGATCCCACCGCCACCTGGTGGGCCGGCGAGGTCGGCGGCGAGGGGTACGCCCAGCGGTTCACCGCGCACGGTCCCGGCGGCGTGGTGGTGCCCGCCGGGGTGGCCCTGCCCGGCCGGCACAACGTCGCCAACGCGCTGCTGGCCATCGCCAGCCTGGTGGCGGTCGGGGTCGACCCGGTGACCGCCGCCCGGGGGGTGGCCGCCTGCGGCGGGGTCCCGGGGCGGTTGGAGCTGGTCAGCGGGGACGCACCGGTGCGCGGCGTGGTCGACTACGCGCACAAGACCGACGCGGTGGTGGCCGCGCTGGCGGCCCTGCGCGAGACCGGCGCCCGGCGGTTGCTCTGCGTGATCGGCGCCGGTGGTGACCGGGACCGGGGCAAGCGGCCGGTGATGGGCGCCGCCGCGGCGGAGGGAGCGGACGTGGTGGTGGTGACCGACGACAACCCGCGCACGGAGGACCCGGCGGTGATCCGGGCGGAGGTGCTCGCCGGGGCGTACGCGGCGGACACCGCGGCCCGGATCATCGAGGTGCCGGGGCGGCGGGCCGCCATCGACGAGGCGGTGCGGCTGGCCGAGCCCGGTGACGTGGTGGCGGTGCTCGGCAAGGGCCACGAGCGGGGTCAGGAGATCGCTGGCGAGGTCCACCCGTTCGACGACCGGGTGGAGTTGGCGGCGGCGCTCGGCGTCCGCTTCGGCGACCGGGCGGGTCGGCCGTGATCGCGCTGAGCCTGGCGGAGGTCGCCGCGGCGGTCGAGGGCCGGCTGCTCGCCGCCGACCCCGAGGCCCGGGTGACCGGTCCGGTCGAGTTCGACTCCCGCAAGGTCACCGCCGGGGCGCTCTTCGTCGCCTTCCCCGGCGAGCAGGTCGACGGGCACGACTACGCCGCCGCCGCGGTGACGTCCGGTGCGGTGGCGGTGCTCGGCACCCGCGAGCTGCCCGGGGTGCCGATGGTGCTGGTGGACGACGCGCTGACCGCGATGGGCCGGCTGGCCCGCGCGGTGGTGGACCGGCTGCCGGAGTTGACCGTGATCGGGTTGACCGGTTCGTCGGGAAAGACCACCACCAAGGATCTGATCGCCCAGCTCACCGTCCGGCTCGGGCCCACGGTGGCCCCGCCGGGGTCGTTCAACAACGAGCTGGGGCATCCGTACACGGCGTTGCAGGCCACGACGCGGACCCGTTTCCTGGTGCTGGAGAAGGGCGCCCGGGGCATCGGGCACGTGCGGTACCTGTGTGAGGTGGTGCCGCCACGCATCGCCGTGGTGCTCAACGTCGGGGTGGCACACCTGGGCGAGTTCGGCTCGGTGGAGAACATCGCGGTGGCCAAGGGGGAACTGGTCGAGTCGTTGCCCGCCGACGGGCTGGCCGTGCTGAACGCCGACGACCCGCTGGTCGACGCGATGGCCGCCCGGACCGGTGCCCGGGTGGTCCGCTACGGGGAGGCAACGCACGCCGACGTGCGGGCGGTGGACGTGGCCCTGGACGACCGGGGCCGGGCGTCGTACACCCTGGTCACCCCGGAGGGGAGCGCGCCGGTACGGCTCGGGCTGACCGGCGGGCACCAGGTCTCCAACTCGCTCGCCGCCGCGGCGGTGGTCCGCGAGCTGGGGATGCCGCCGGCCGAGGTGGCGGCGGCCCTGGGCGAGCTGGGGCTGGTCTCGACCCGTCGGATGGACGTCTTCGAGCGACCGGACGGGGTCACCGTCATCGACGATTCGTACAACGCCAACCCGGCGTCGATGGCGGTGGCGCTGCGGGCGCTGGCCGGCATGCGCCGGGGTGGGCGGGCCTTCGCCGCGCTCGGCTATATGGCCGAGCTGGGCGACTACGAACGCGAGGGGCACCGCAAGGTCGGCCGGCTGGCGGCCGAGCTCGGTGTCGACCGGCTGCTCGTGGTGGGTGAGCCGGCCGCGCCGATTCACGAGGGCGCGACAGCGGTAGGTAACTGGGGAGGAGAGTCGGTGCTGCTCACCGATCAGGCGGCGGCCGTCGAGGTGCTGCGCAGCGAGCTACGACCGGGTGACGTCGTCCTGGTGAAGGGCTCCCGGTACCGCACCTGGGAGGTGGCCGACGCGCTGCGCGCGGTCGCCCCCGGGGGCGACGCGGACGGCGGGCCGGCGAGCCCTGCCGTCGCGGACGGGGAGGGCGCGGCGTGAGGGCCGTCATCGTCGCCATCGGCGTGGCGTTCCTGGTCTCGCTGCTGTGCACCCCGATCGCGATCCGGGTGTTCACCCGGCTCAAGGCGGGCCAGCCGATCCGGGCCGAGGGTCCGGCCATGCACCAGGGCAAGAAGGGCACGCCGACGATGGGCGGCGTGGTCTTCATCCTGGCCACGGTGATCGCGTACGTCGCCGGTCACCTGGCCCTGACCACCCTCCCGGACGCGCAGATCGCCCAGGTGGAGCCCACCATCACCGCGTTGGTGCTGCTGGGGCTGATGGTCTTCTCCGGCGCGGTCGGCTTCATCGACGACTTCCTCAAGGTCCGCAAGCGGCACAGCGGCGGGCTCAACAAGCGGGGCAAGCTGTTCGGGCAGATCCTGGTCGGGGCGGTCTTCGGCGTCGTCGCGCTGTACTTCCCGAGCAGCATGACCGGCCCGTCGGGGGCGGTCACCAACACCGAGACCGTCGGCAGCACCACGCTGAGCTTCATCCGGGACATCCCGGCGCTGGACCTCACCAAGGTCGGCGCGGTGATCGTCTTCATCTTCGTGGTGATGGCGGCGACCAACGGGGTGAACCTCACCGACGGTCTGGACGGCCTGGCCACCGGCGCCTCGGTGATGGTCCTCGCCGCGTACGCGCTGATCGCGTTCTGGCAGTACCGGCACTGGTGCGCCGACGAGGCCTACATGAGCAACCCGAACAACTACTGCTACACGGTCCGGGATCCGCTGGAGATCGCGCTGATCGCCGGGGCGGCGGCCGGGGCCTGCGTGGGCTTCCTGTGGTGGAACACCTCACCGGCGCGGATCTTCATGGGCGACACCGGCGCGCTCGGTCTGGGCGGGCTGATCGCCGGCATGGCGATGTCCACCCGGACGATCCTGCTGCTGCCGATCATCGGCGGGCTCTTCGTGATCATCACCATGTCGGTGGTGATCCAGATCATCTCGTTCCGGACCACCGGCAAGCGGGTGTTCCGGATGTCCCCCCTGCAGCACCACTTCGAGCTCGCCGGCTGGAGCGAGGTCAACATCGTGGTGCGCTTCTGGATCATCGCGGGCATCGGCGTGGCCATCGCCCTCGGGCTGTTCTACAGCGACTTCCTGGCCCACATGGGCTGAACCGAAAGCGACGCGAACGGGGGCCCATAGTCGGTGGGCCCCCGTATCGCATTTCGACACGCCGACCGCGCCGAACGACCGGAACCGGCGCGCCGCAACCGCGATGATGAGCAGGTGGGGGAGGAAACAACAACCGGTACGGCGACACAGGCACCGCCCCGGCGGGGCGCGGACGCGGGGCGTACCCCGGATCCGCCGGCGGCGGCCGGCCTGGACACCGCCGGCGGCCTGGCGGCGCTGCGCGGCCTGCTGGCGCGCCCGCTGGCCTCCTACTACCTGCTGCTGTCCAGCGCCGGCCTGTTGCTGCTGATCGGCCTCACCATGGTCTTCTCCGCCACCAGCGTGAAGGACTTCGCCACCAAGAACGGCGACGCCGCCGCCTCGGTGACCAAGCAGGCGGTCTTCGCGGTGATCGGGGTCGTCGCGTTCTGGGCCTGCCAGCGGCTGCCCGCCCGCAGCTTCCGGGCGCTGAGCCGGCCCGCGCTCGGCGTCGCGGTGGCGCTGCTGCTCCTGCTCAACCTGCTGGTGGCCCTGGAGGCGCTGTTCCGGGTGGAGTCGATCGGCCCGCTCTCGGCCGAGCTGCTCTGGCTCTACCTCGGCCCGATCTCGATCCAACCGGTCGAGGTGGCCAAGTTCGCGCTGGTGCTGTGGGGCGCGCACGTGCTGGCCCGCAAGGGGGCCGCACTGGGCTGGTGGAAGGAGTTGGCCACGCCGCTGTTCCCCGTCGTCGGGCTGCTCTTCGTGCTGGTCGGCTACAACGACCTGGGCAGCATGTTGTGCCTGCTGGCGCTGGTGGTGGGGCTGCTCTGGGCGGCCGGCGTACGGATGCGGGTCTTCGCCGCCCTGTCCGCAGTCGGGCTGCTCGGTGTCGGTCTGCTGGTCGCCGCCGCCTCGCTCGGTGCCGGCTCCGGCTCGCGCGACGCCGACAACTACCGGCTGGGCCGGCTGACCATGTGGCTCGACCCGCCGGACCCGAAGACCTGCTTCGAGCTCGACCTGCCGAACTGCTACCAGATCATCCAGGCCCGGTACGCCATCGAGCAGGGCGGCTGGTTCGGGGTCGGGTTGGGCAAGGGCAGCCTGAAGTGGAACTGGCTGCCCGAGGCGCACAACGACTTCATCTTCGCCGTCATCGCCGAGGAGCTGGGGGTGGTCGGTTGCGTCGTGGTGCTCACCCTGTTCGCGGTGCTGGCCTTCACCGGGCTGCGGATCGCCCGCCGGGTGGAGGATCCGTTCCGCCGGCTCGCCGCCGCGGGCGTCAGCGCCTGGCTGGTCGGTCAGGCCGTGATCAACGTCGGCGGGGTGACCGGGTTGCTGCCGCTGACCGGGGTGCCGCTGCCATTCATCTCCGACGGCGGCAGCGCGTTGGTCGTGACGCTCGCGGCGATCGGCATGCTCGCCTCCTTCGCCCGCGCCGAACCCGACGCGGCCCGAGCCCTGCACGCCCGTCCGCCGGCCCGATGGGTCCGACTAGTCTGGGCCCCGTTGCCGCCGCTTCCCGGCCGGCGTCGCCGCCCGGTGACGCCACCGGCTGCCCGAGGGTCCGTACCCCGGTCGCGAGCGCGGCGGTCCGACGAGAAGGCCGAGTCGCCCGGCGCCCGGCAGGCCCGGGGCCGGGGCGGTACGGCGAGCGAGAGGAGACGCTGATGGGTCCGCTGCGTTCGGTGGTGCTCTGCGGAGGGGGCACGGGTGGCCACATCTACCCGCTGCTCGCCTTCGCCGACTGCCTGCGCCGACACGACCCGGGCGTCCGGATCACCTGCCTCGGCACCGCGAAGGGCCTGGAGAACGAGCTGATCCCGCCGGCCGGCTACGACCTGCGGCAGATCCCCGCCTACCAGCTGCCCCGCTCGGTCAACATGAACCTGGTGCGTACCCCGGACCGGATGTGGAAGGCCGCCCGCGCCGCCGGCAAGGTGATCGACGAGGTGCGGGCCGAGGTGGTGGTCGGCTTCGGCGGGTACGTCTCCGTTCCCGGTTACCTCGCCGCCTGGCGGCGGGAGCTGCCGATCGTCATCCACGAGGTGAACGTCCCGCCGGGCGTGGCCAACCGGCTCGGAATGAAGTTCACGAAGAACATCGCGGTGGGCTTCCCGCACCAGCCGGCCCAGGCCGAGTCGCTGCGCGACGCGCGGGTGGTCGGTGTGCCGCTGCGCCGGGGCATCGCCGGGCTGGACCGCGCCGCCCTGCGCGACGCCGCCCGGGCCCACTTCGGACTCCGTCCCGACCTGCCGGTGCTCTTCGTCGCCGGCGGGTCGCAGGGTGCCCGCTCGATCAACCTGGCGGTCTCCGGCGCGGCCAAGGAGTTGGCCCGCAACGGTGTGCAGGTGCTGCACGTGATGGGCGCCCGCAACGAGCCGGTGCCGATCCCCACCGACCTGCCGGTGCCGTACGTGGCCCTGCCGTACCTGTCCGAGATGGAGCTGGGCTACGCCGCCGCCGACCTGATGCTGGCCCGGGGCGGGGCGATGACCTGCGCCGAGGTGGCCGCGATCGGGCTGCCCACCATCTACGTGCCATACCCGCACTCCAACCAGGAGCAGAAGCGCAACGCGCTGCCGGTGGTGGAGGCCGGCGGCGGGCTGCTGGTCGACGACGCCGAGCTGACCCCGGCCTGGCTGGAGCGCACGGTGGTCCCGCTGCTGCGCGACCCGCGCCGGCTGCACGCGATGGGCGCGGCGGCGGCCGCGTACGGGCGGCGGGACGGCGACGTCGCCCTGCTGAACTTCGTCTACGAGGCGGTGGCCCGATGAGGCCCGCCGCCGCGACGGGAAGGTACGTCTCATGAACACCGCGCAGTTCACCCCGGCCGGCACGCTCACCGCGGAGGACCTGGGCCGGATCCACCTGATCGGGGTGGGTGGGGTCGGCATGAGCGGCCTGGCCCGGCTCTTCCTCACCCGTGGCCTGCCGGTCTCCGGCAGCGAGCTGCGCGAGTGGCCGTCCCTGGCCGGCCTGCGGGCGCTGGGCGGAACGATCCACATGAGCCACGAGGCGGCGAACCTCGACGGCGTGGACACGGTCGTCTACTCCTCGGCCATCCCGCAGGACCACCTGGAGATGGTCGAGGCCCGCCGACGCGGTCTGCGGGTGCTGCACCGCTCGGAGGCGCTGGCCGCGGCGATGACCGGCCGGCGCACCGTGGCCGTGGCCGGCACCCACGGCAAGACCACCACCACCTCGATGGTGACCATGGTGCTCCAGCAGGCCGGCACCGACCCGTCCTTCGTCATCGGCGGGGAGATCTCCGAGGTCGGCTCCGGCGCGCACCACGGCACCGGCGAGTACTTCGTGGTGGAGGCGGACGAGAGCGACCGCTCGTTTCTGATCTACCGCCCGTACGTGTCGATCATCACGAACATCGAGGCCGACCACCTCAACACCTACGGCGACCTGGCCAACCTGGAGGCGGCCTTCGCCGAGTTCGCCCGGCTCACCGACCCGGACGGGTTCATCATCACCTGTGCGGACGACCCGGGCGGGCGGCGGCTGGCCGAGACCCTGCGCGCCGAGGGCCGTCGGGTCTGGACCTACGGCGAGGCGCCCGACGCCGACCTGCGGCTGAGCGGCATCACCTCCTCCGCGCAGGGGGTGCGCTACCTGGCCGAGGTCGAGGGCCGCTCGCTGGGCGAGATCCGGCTGCCGATTCCCGGTCGGCACATGGGGCTCAACAGCGCCTCGGCGGTGCTCGCCGGGTACCTGCTGGAGCTGCCGGTCGAGGCGGCGGAGGCGGCGCTCGGCGCGTTTCCCGGCGTGCGCCGGCGCTTCGAGCGCAAGGGCGTCGCCGACGGCGTGCTGGTCTACGACGAGTACGCCTACCACCCGACCTCGATGACGCTCGCGCTGCGCACGCTGCGCGAGGTGGCCGGGGACGGCCGGCTGATCGTGGTGTTCCAACCCTACCGGCTCTACCGCACCCGGGACCTGCAGGCCGAGATCGCGGCGGCGCTGGGGATCGCCGACGAACTGGTCCTGCTGGAGGTCTTCGGCCCGGGTGAGCTGCGCCAGCCGGGGGAGGGCTCCGCCGCGCTGGTCGAGGCGGTCCCGCTGGCCGGGGAGCAGAAGGTCTTCGTGGACTCCTGGGACGACGCCCCGGTCGAGGTGGCGCGGCGGGCCCGTCCCGGCGACGTGGTGGTGACCATGGGTGCGCCGCCGATCTCCCTGATGGGCGATCAGCTCCTTGACGCCCTGCTGGCCCGGACCGGGGGCGCTGCCGTCGACCCGGACGGCGCGGCCTCCACCGCCGGATGAGCCCGGGCCCGGCCCGGGGCCGGGTCGCCGGGTCGGATGCCGGCGGCCCTCGGCGCGGTCCGGTCCGCCGCTGGCAGTTGGTCCGGGCGGGCAGCGACGCGGTCCCGCCGTCGACCCGGCGGTTCATGGCCCGGGCCCGGCAGCGTCGGATGCGGGCGGCGCTGCCCTGGGCGGTGGCCGGCGGCGTGCTCGCGGTCGCGGGCCTGGTCGCCTGGACGGTGCTCGGCACCGGGCTGTTCGGCGTGCGCGAGGTGCGGGTGGTCGGGGCCGACCTGGTCACCCCGGTCGAGGTGCGCGACGCCGCGGCGGTGCCGGACGGGATGCCGCTGGCCCGGGTCGACCTGGCCGCGACCGCCCGTCGGATCGGTGTGCTGCCCCCGGTGGAACGGGTCACGGTGACCCGGGACTGGCCGGGGACGCTCGTGGTGACGGTGGTCGAGCGGACCGGTGCGGCGGTGGTGCCGCGCGACGGGCGGTACGCCGTGATCGACGGCAGCGGGGTGCCGTTCCGGACGGTGGACGGGGTGCCGGACGGGCTGCCGGTGGTCCGGGTGGACGCCCCGGGGCCGGATGATCCGGGCACCCGGGCGGCGCTGGAGGTGCTGGCGGCGCTGACCCCGCAGTTGCGGGCCGAGCTGACCGAGTTGACGGTGGCGGGACTGGCGCGGATCAGCCTGAGCCTGCGCGGGGACCGTACGGTGGTCTGGGGCGATGCCACCCGTTCCCCGGACAAGGCCCGGGTGGCGACCGCGCTGCTCGGTCGGAAGGCCGACACGATCGATGTCAGCGCGCCCGACGTGGTGACCTTCCGGTGAGATCGGCACGGTACGTGAGTCGTCTTGCCATTGGCGGCGACACGCCGGGCAGGTCCTTGGTTCCTCGCGCGGCGGCGCTTACGTTGCCCCGAAGAGGATCAGTGGTTGACATAACTGTAAGCCTCTAGTAGAGGGTGAGGGTTTACCCCGCAAGCCTCACTGGTGACAGCTGTCGTCGACCGCTGGTCTGGCCTCGCCGTACCCGGTCGGCCGAGCCAATCTCGAAGGGAAAGGACCGGAGATGACACCTCCGCACAACTACCTGGCGGTCATCAAGGTCGTCGGCATCGGCGGTGGCGGCGTCAACGCCGTCAACCGGATGATCGAGGTTGGGCTCAAGGGCGTCGAGTTCATCGCGATCAACACGGACGCGCAGGCCCTGCTGATGAGTGACGCCGACGTCAAGCTCGACGTGGGCCGGGAACTGACCCGCGGGCTCGGTGCGGGCGCCAACCCGGACGTCGGCAAGAACGCCGCCGAGGACCACCGCGACGAGATCGAGGAGGTCCTCAAGGGAGCCGACATGGTCTTCGTGACCTGCGGTGAGGGTGGCGGCACCGGCACCGGCGGGGCGCCGGTGGTGGCGAACATCGCCCGCAAGCTGGGCGCGCTCACCATCGGTGTGGTGACCCGGCCGTTCTCGTTCGAGGGCAAGCGCCGCCAGGTGCAGGCCGAGGCCGGGATAGACGAGCTGCGCAACCAGTGCGACACCCTGATCGTCATCCCGAACGACCGGCTGCTGGCCCTCGGCGACCGCAACATCTCCATGATGGACGCCTTCCGCACCGCCGACCAGGTGCTCCTCTCCGGTGTCCAGGGCATCACCGACCTGATCACCACGCCGGGTCTGATCAACCTGGACTTCGCCGACGTGAAGAGCGTGATGAGCGGCGCGGGCAGCGCGCTGATGGGCATCGGCAGCGCCCGCGGCGAGAACCGCGCCGTGGAGGCGGCCGAGGCGGCCATCTCCAGCCCGCTGCTGGAGCAGAGCATGGACGGCGCCCGAGGCGTGCTGCTCTCCATCGCCGGTGGCTCCGACCTCGGCCTGTTCGAGATCAACGACGCCGCCCAGCTGGTCACCGATGCGGCCCACCCGGACGCGAACATCATCTTCGGCGCGGTGATCGACGACGCGCTCGGCGACGAGGTGCGGGTCACCGTCATCGCGGCGGGCTTCGACGGGGGCACTCCGGCGTACAAGGCGGCCGAGTCGCCGCGCAAGACCAACCAGAACCAGCCCGCCCCGCAGGCCCCGCCGGTGACGCCGCCGGCGCACACCGCGCCGCAGCAGTCGCCGCGCCGGGTGCTCTTCGACGACGTGGACGTGCCCGACTTCCTCAAGAACGGTTCCTGAGCGCCGCCGATGACCATGCAACCCACCCCGGTAGGGCCCGACCGGCGGGCCGAGCTCGCCGCCGGGCTGGCCCGGATCCGTACGCGGATCGCCGACGCCTGCGCCGCCGCCGGCCGGGACCGAGCCGAGGTGACCATGATCGCGGTCACCAAGACGTACCCGGCCGGCGACGTGCTCGGGCTGGCCGCGCTCGGGGTGACCGACGTGGGAGAGAACCGCGACCAGGAGGCCGCACCGAAGGCGACCGAGGTGGCCGCCGCCGGGGTCGGCGTCCGCTGGCACTTCATCGGCCAGTTGCAGCGCAACAAGGCCCGCTCGGTGGTCCGCTACGCCGACGTGGTGCATTCGGTGGACAGCGTCCGGCTGGCCCGGGCGCTGGATGCCGCGGCGGCCGTCGGGCGGGACCGGCCGTTGGACGCGCTGGTGCAGGTGAGCATCGACGGCGATCCGGCCCGCGGTGGGGCGTTGCCCGACTCGACCGACCCGGACCGGGGCCTGGACCGGGTCGCGGACGCCCTGGCCGACGCGGCCGGGCTGCGGCTGGTCGGGCTGATGGCGGTGGCACCGCTGGGCTGGGAGCCGGAGCGGGCGTTCGCCCGGCTGGCCGAGGTGGCGACCCGGGTACGGCAGCGGTATCCGCAGGCGACGGCGATCTCGGCGGGGATGAGTGGCGACCTGGAGCAGGCGATCGCCCACGGCGCGACACATGTCCGCGTCGGCAGCGCGTTGCTCGGAATGCGTCCCACGCTGCGGTAGCCTGGCCGCGATAGAAGCAAATTACATCAGTGTTGTTCAGGAACGGCATCCCTGTGCTCTCGGGGGGCAACGGCGGGCGGCCGCGAAACGTCCGTCGGGGGATTGCCGTTCCGATCCGGTGGGCATGGGATGCCCATTCGTGATCACGGCGACACGGCACGGGGGTGCGTGCCGCACGGCGGACGGAAGGGCGCGGGATGGGTGCACTGCGCAAGGCGGGGGTCTGGCTCGGTCTCGTCGAGGAGGACGACGAGCGGGCCTACGACGACGGCGGCTACGACAAGCCGGGCTACCGCGAGTCGCGGTACCGGTCGAGCCGGTACGCCGAGGAGTTCGCCGACGACGAGGACGACGAGGCGGAGGAGCCACCGGCGCCGCGCCCGCGGCTCGGTGACCGGGGTCGGCTCGGCGACCGGGTGGCCAGCCGCGCGGTCGAGGCCGAGCGGGCCGACGACGAGCGCCCGGAGCGTACCGAGCGGTCCAGCGTGCGCTCGATCACGCGGTCCGGCCAGGGGGACACCTCGGGTGCGCTGACGTACCACACCCGGGATAATCTCGCCCTGGCCCCGCAGGCCACGCCACGGGAGCGGCCGGTGGTGGCCGAGGAGGAGCAGCGGTACCAGATCACCACCCTGCACCCGACGACCTACCGGGAGGCGCGCACCATCGGCGAGCACTTCCGCGACGGCGTTCCGGTGATCATCAACCTCACCGAGATGGACGAGGCCGACGCCCGCCGGCTGGTGGACTTCGCCGCCGGGCTCGCCTTCGGGCTGCGCGGTACGATCGAGCGCGTGACCAACCGGGTGTTCCTGCTCTCACCGGCCAACGTCCAGGTCACCGCGGAGGACAAGGCCAAGATCGCTGAGGGCGGCTTTTTCAGCCTGAGCTAGTCCGCCCGACCGAGGGACGTCGCCTACCGTGTTGTCGATCCTGCTGCAAGTGCTGTACCTGATCCTGTATGTCTTCCTGATCGTGCTCCTGGCCCGGTTCGTCCTGGGTGCCGTCCTCCAGTACGGCCGCCGGTGGCAGCCGGGCCGTGGGGCATCGGCGGGGCTGGAATCCGTGTGGAGCGTCACTGATCCCCCTCTCAAGGCGTTGAGGCGTGTGATCCCTCCGTTGCGAATTGGTACCGTGAGCATCGACCTGGCTTCGCTTGTGCTCCTGGTTATCCTGTTCGTGCTGATGAGGTTTGTGTTGACGCCGTCGATCATCGCGGTTTCCTGATGACCGGCACGCTACGCGGCCGCAACTGACCCGAGGAGTTTCGATGCCGCTGACCCCGGCTGACGTCCACAACGTCGCCTTCAAAAAGCCGCCGATCGGCAAACGGGGGTACGACGAGGAGGAGGTCGACGCCTTCCTGGACGAGGTCGAGCGCGAGCTCGCCCGTCTGATCGAGGAGAACAACGAGCTGCGCGCCCAGGTGGAGCGCGGTGGCCGGGGCGGTGCTCCGGCCGGCCCCGGCGGTGACGCCCGCCTCGCCGCCGAGCTCAACGACCTCAAGGCCCAGCTCGACCGGGTGCAGCGTGACAAGGCCGCGGCCGAGCAGGCCGCCCGGGCGATGCAGGCCGAGCTGGAGCAGGTTCGCGCCACCGGCGGCCCGGCCGGTGCCGGCGACGGCGAGCAGCAGGCGCTGCGGGTGCTGATGATGGCCCAGCGGACGGCCGACGACCACGTCTCCGACGCCCGCCGCGAGGCCGACCAACTGCTCTCCGAGGCCCGCACGAAGGCCGAGGAGGTCACCCGCGAGGCCCGCGCCAAGGCTGACGCGCTGGAGCGGGATGCCCGCCAGCGGCACCAGGAGGCCATGGGCGGCCTGGACGCCAAGCGCACCGCGCTGCAGAAGCACATCGAGGAGCTCAAGCAGTTCGAGCGCGAGTACCGCACCCGGCTCAAGGCCTACCTCGAGAGCCAGCTGCGTGACCTGGACGGCCGTGGCCAGGGCCTGGAGGCCGAGATGACCCGCGCGGACGGGACTCGTGCCGTCGGCGGCAACGGTCTGGCCGCCGCGGGCCTCGCCGGCTCGTACGGCGGCGGTCGCTCCGGCGCTCTCGAAGCCGGTCGCTGATCCGACGGTCGGCGGCCGTCCCCAGGACGGGCCGCCGACCGGGTCACACCGACACGACGCGGCGGGGGTGAGCCGTGCTGATCGCAAGTCTGCTGCTCATCGTCGTCGCTGTGGTGCTGCTGGTCCTCGGTCTTGCCGACGGTTCCAGCGCCCTGTTGGTCAGTTCCATCGCGGTGAGCCTGTTGGCCGCCGTCGCGTTGGTGGCCGGCGCCCGCCAGGTGGCTGCCGCCCGCGCGACAAGCGAACGGGTCGGACCGCGTACGGGATGGGGGTTCGCGGGCAGGTTCCGCCCGGGCGCACCGCCGGTCGGTGGGGCCGGGGTGCCGCCAGAGATCCCCGTCCAGCACGTGCCCACGACGGTCGGCGCCGGTGGCGACGGGTGGCGGCAACCGCCCGAGCCGCCGGCGACCGGACCGGTGGACGTCCCGTGGGGCTCGCTCGTCGAGGCCCCCGACGATCCGGAGAGCGTGCCCGTCCGGTCCCGGTCGGAGGCGACGGCCGAGCGCGTCGAGCCGGTCAGCGGCGCGCCCTGGCCCGACGAGCCGGAGGCGCAGCAGCCCGTGTCGGCCGTCGACGCCGCCCGGATCGCCCAGCTCGACGCCGAGGTGCGGGTGGTCGACGGCCGTCCCCGCTACCACCTGCCCTCCTGCCCGCACCTGTTCGGGCGCGACGACGAGCCGCTGCCGGTCTTCGAGGCGGTCTCGCTGGGCTTCACCCCGTGCGCGCTCTGCGCGCCGGACACCACCCTGCTCGCCGATGCCCCGCCCGGCTGACCCGATGCCCGAGGAGACGCTCGCCGTCGCGGTGCGGGTCAAGCCGGGAGCGTCCCGTGCCCGGGTCGGTGGCCGGTTCGACGGCCCGCACGGCCCGGCGCTGGTCATCGCGGTGAACGCCCCGGCGGTCGACGGCCGGGCCACCGAGGCGGCCCGCCGGGCACTGGCCGGCGCGCTCGGTGTACGGCCGGCGGCGGTGTCGTTGCGTACCGGCGCGGCCAGCCGGGACAAACTGTTCGACGTCGAGCACCCCGACCCCGGCCTGGTCGAGGTGCTCCGCCGGTTGCGCGACGGATCGGACCGGTGAGACCGCACCAACCCGGTGCCCCGTGACGCCCGGGCTGAACCTCGCGCTGTTGCTGGGCGCCGTCGTCCTGCTGGTCGCCGTCGGCGCGGTCCGCCTCTCCACCCGGCTCGGCGTGCCGAGTCTCCTGGTCTACCTCGCGCTCGGAGTGGCGATCGGGGAGTCCGGCCTGGGTATCGCGTTCGACGACGCGGAGCTGACCCGGGTGCTGGGTTTCTGCGCGCTGATCGTGATCATCGCCGAGGGTGGGCTCACCGCCCGGTGGAGCACCCTGCGCCCGGTGCTCGGGATGGCGGCGGCGCTCGCCACGGTGGGGGTGCTGGTCAGCGTGCTGGCCGTCGGCGCCGTGCTGCACCTGCTGCTCGGGCTGGACTGGCGGTTGGCGCTGCTCTACGGTGCCGTGCTCTCGTCCACCGATGCGGCGGCGGTCTTCGCCACGCTGCGCCGGCTGCGCCTGCCGCCCCGGCTGGTGGCCACCCTGGAGGCGGAGTCCGGCATGAACGACGCCCCGGCGGTGATCCTGGTGGTGCTGCTGTCGGTGGGCACCACCGAGGGCCACCCCTGGTGGTACGAGGTTCTCCTGGTCGGGTACGAACTGGGCGCGGGTGCGGCGGTGGGCGTGGCGGTCGGGGTCGCCGGGCGGTACGCGCTGCACCGGGTGGCGCTGCCCTCGTCCGGCCTGTACCCGATCGCGGTGGTCGGTTTCACGGTGCTGGCGTACGGCGCGGGCGCGGTGCTGCACGCCTCCGGTTTCCTCGCCGTCTACGTGGCGGGTGTGTTGCTCGGCAACGCCCGGCTGCCGCACCGGCAGGCCATCCTCGGGTTCGCCGACGGGCTGGCCTGGCTGGCCCAGATCGGGCTGTTCGTGCTGCTCGGCCTGCTGGCGGACCCGGGCCGGCTGCCCGCGGCCGTGCTGCCGGCCGTGGTGACCGGGCTGGCCCTGCTGTTGGTCGCCCGGCCGCTGTCGGTGTTCGTCTCCGCGCTGCCGTTCCGGTTCCGGCTGCGCGAGCAGGCCTTCCTGTCCTGGGCGGGGCTGCGCGGGGCGGTGCCGATCGTGCTCGCCACCATTCCGCTGTCGGAGCGGGTCCCGGGGGCCGACCGGCTCTTCGACGCGGTCTTCGTCCTGGTGGTGCTCTTCACCCTGTTGCAGGCGGGGACGCTCGCCCCGGCGGCCCGCCGGCTGGGGGTCACCGCGCCGGCGGAGCTGACCGAGATCCGGGTGGAGACCGCCCCGCTGGAGCGGATGCGGGCGGACCTGCTCCAGCTGGAGGTGCCGGCCGGCTCCCGGCTGGCCGGGGTGCACGTGGACGAGCTGCGGCTGCCGGTGGGCGCCTCGGTGACGCTGGTGCTGCGTGACGGCACGGGTTTCGTCCCTGGCCCGGACACCCGGCTGAGGGCCGGGGACAGCCTGCTGATCGTGGCGACGGTGGGGGCACGCGACGAGGTCGAGCGGCGGTTGCGGGCGGTCAGCCGGCGGGGTCGTCTCGCCAGATGGTTTGGCGAGTACGGGGAGGATCGGGACGGCTGATCTGCTAGCGTTCCTTTTGCCCTGGTTAGGGCTTACTCGGGGCTGAAGAGCGGTACGACGGTGCGGCACGTTGTCGGACGCCTGTACGTTCCGTATTCTTGCCCATCTCCGGAGTGCGCGGCCCGCGTCGCCGCGCACCCGTTCTGTTCCATGGGGGGCGCCAGGCCGGTGACCCCTGGCACCGCCGACCGCCGCGTGACGCGGCTGAGGGAGCTGACGATGGCGAAGCCAGCCGACACCAGGACCGCCGGCCGCAAGCCGGCGGCGAAGGCCACCCGCAGCGCGGCGGAGACGGAGAAGATCCGGGCGGCCCTGGCGGCTCGACGCGACGAATTGCGCGCCGAGTACGATCAGACGCTGAGCGAGATCACCGAGCTGCAGCGCGACCGGCTGACCGACTCGGCCGGGGACGACCAGGCCGACACCGGCACCAAGACGTTCGAGCGCGAGCAGGAGATCTCCCTCGCCAACAGCATCCGGGAACGGATCACGCAGGTCGAGCGGGCGCTGGAGCGGCTCGACGAGGGTGGCTACGGATGGTGCGAGCGGTGCGGGAACCCGATCCCGGTGGAGCGGCTCGCCGCCTTCCCGTCGGCGACTCTCTGCGTGTCCTGCAAGCAGCTGGAGGAGCGGCGCTGACATCCGCTCCCCGGTGACCACGAGACGGCGGCACGCCGTCGCAGATGTCGATGGGGAGTCGATGACCACAGTACCGACCGCCGGATCCGGCACCGCAGGGCCGGGCGGCACGCCCAACCGCCGGGCGGTCGTGGTTCTGGCCAGCATCGCCCTGGTGGCCCTGCTGGCCGACCTGCTCACCAAGCACCTGGCGTTGCAGACCCTGGACGGCCGCCCGCCGGTGCGGCTGCTCGGCGGCGCGGTCTACCTGACCCTGACCCGCAACAGCGGGGCGGCCTGGAGCATCGGCGCCGACCACACCTGGGTATTCCCGCTGATCACCATCGGGGTGGTCGGCTGGATCGTGTGGATGGCGCTGCGGCTGCGGTCGCTGCCGTGGGCGGTCTCCCTCGGCCTGGTGCTCGGTGGGGCGCTCGGCAATCTCGTCGACCGGATCTTCCGTGCGCCCGGGCACTTCGTTGGGCACGTGGTGGACATGGTCAGCCTCTTCGACCCGTATGGCCGGGTCTGGCCGGTGTTCAACCTCGCCGACAGCGCCCTGGTCTGCGGCGTGCTGCTGGCCGTGGTGCTGGAGCTGACCGGGCGCCAGCGCGACGGCAGCCGGATCGGCAAGGGCGCCGGCGGGAACGCCGCCGGCACGCCGTCCGGCACCGGGACCGAGCAGCGGGAGCGGGCATGACCTCGGCCTTCGCCGCAGGCGGCGACCACCGTTCCCTGCCCGTCCCCGACGGACTCGACGGCATGCGGTTGGACCAGGCCGTCGCTCGCCTCTTCGGGCTCTCCCGCACCACCGCGGCGGCCCTGGTCGACGCCGGGGACGCCCTGGTCGACGGCACCGTCCGGCCGAACTCGTACAAGGTGAAGGCCGGTTCCTGGCTGGAGGTGACGCTGCCGGCCCCACCCGCCCCGCCGACGGTGGTGCCGCAGGCCGTGCCGGGCCTGCGGGTGGTCCACGCCGACGACGACATCGTGGTGGTCGACAAGCCGGTCGGGGTGGCTGCCCACCCCAGCCCCGGCTGGACCGGGCCGACGGTGATCGGGGGCCTGGCCGGTATCGGCCACCGCATCTCCACCAGCGGCGCCGCCGAGCGCCAGGGCGTGGTGCACCGCCTCGACGTGGGCACCACCGGGATCATGGTGGTGGCCAAGAGCGAGCAGGCGTACACGGCCTTGAAGCGGGCGTTCAAGTACCGCGAGGTGGAGAAGCGCTACCACGCCGTGGTGCAGGGCCATCCCGATCCGCTGCGCGGCACCATCGACGCCCCGATCGACCGGCATCCGCACCACGACTACCGCTGGGCGGTGGTCTCCGGCGGCAAGCCCAGCGTCACCCACTACGACACCCTGGAGGCGTTCCCCGCCGCCAGCCTGCTCGACGTGACGCTGGAGACCGGCCGGACACACCAGATCCGGGTGCACTTCTCCACCCTGCGGCACCCGTGTGTGGGCGACCTCACCTATGGCGCGGACCCGACCCTGTCCGCCCGGCTGGGGTTGACCCGGCAGTGGCTGCACGCCCGGTCGTTGAGCTTCCGGCATCCACGCACCGGCGACGAGGTGACCTTCGTCAGCGAGTACCCGGACGACCTGGCGCGCGCGCTGGCGATCCTGCGCGACTGACGTGTCCGAGCCACCGCTGGCGCCGCCGACTGGTCCACCACCACCACCACCGGCCGAGCGACCGCGCCGCAGCCGACCCGGCTGGTGGGGTTGGGCGGCGCTGCTGTGCCTCGGCGCGGTGCTACTCACCGCCGCCGGGCTGGACCGCCGCGCCGCGCCGGCCGGCGACCGCACCGTCGGCGAGGTCACCCGGGTCGGCGTCCGGCAGGGCGAGGCGATTGCGGGGTACCTGCGGGCCGCCGAGGCGGAACTGGTCACGCTGCCGCCGGGCGCGGCGTACGCCCTGGTCTCCTTCGACGCGTACCTGCCGCCGGGAAGGCTGCCGGCGCTGCTGGCCGGCGTCGAGGTCGCCCGGGTCATCGTCCGGGTGCCGCTACCGGACCGGCAGACCGAGGTGGTCCGGTTGGCCGCGTACCGGCTCCCGCAGGACGTGGTCTCCGGTATGGCCACGCTGGCCGACCGGAAGGACCGGGAGGCCGCCGACCAGCGGGTTCGGGCGGCGAACGCCGTCGACGCCGAGCTGCGCCGGGTGTACGACACCGGCGCGCAGGTAGCCGCGCGGGAGGCGGCGGCGTACCGGGTGGGGTGCGGGTGCGTCTACGCGGCGCTGGTGCGCGGCGGACCGGACGTGCTGCGGGCGCTGGCCGCCCGGCCCGGCGTCCGCGGCGTCGACCCGGCGCCCGAGGTACGCCGGCTGGAGCGCACGGTGCTCACCCCGCCACTGCCCGAACAGCACGACGTGGCCCGCCCGCCGGCGGACACGGCACTCGTGCCGACCGGCCCGCCGGTGGGCGATTCGTCGGAAGCGGCACCGGCAGTGATCAGTTCCTCACCACCATTCCCCGTCGGTGGTGCCGTACCCAAACCGGCCGTGACCTCCTGAAACTCGCAGCGGGTCGGCTTCCTGGCCCGAAATGTGGCAAGAATGCCGCACGGGGATGTGCACGGACAGGTGTGGTCCGAATAGGGTTTCGTTCGTAGCCTGTCAGGCGGAGATCGATGGCGCGGGAGGGCGAGCCTTGGACGGCACCGAGACCGGCTGGGGTCGGTCGGCCGAAGCGGCACCGCGATGGCGGGCGCTGCTCGACCGTGCCCGCCTCGGTGGCCGGGGCGCCGAGCACGGGGAGCCCGAGCGCCGGGCGGAGGAGCCGCCGCGCGAGCCGCTGCCCCGGCGCGCGCAGGGCAACGACTGGGCGGGGCGGGGCTCGGCCGCCGTGCCCCCGCCGGCGTACGGTACCGAACCCGGTTACCGGCCGGAGGGGATATACCGCGCCGACCCGGCCTACCACGCCCAATCCGACCACCCGCAGCCGACGTACCCGCCCGACCCGGCCTACCGGCCCGACCCCGCCGGGTACGGGGAACCGCCGGCCGAGTCGCGGTACGCGCTGCTGGACAACGGCTACCGGCACGAGCCGCCGCCGGTGGAGTCCCGCTACACGCCGCTGCTCGACGAGGGCTACCGGCCCGGCTACGCCCCGCCCGAGCCGGCGTACCCGCAGCCGCCGACCTACCCGTCGCAGCCCGCCTATCAGCCGGAACCGCCCTACCAGCCCGAGCCCACCTACCAGCCCGAGCCGACATACCAGCCGGCGGCGTACCCGCCGGCGGTGGTGACCGACCGGGGCTACCCGGCGCGGATCGAGCCGGCCCGGATCGAGTGGCGGGCGCAGACCCCGCAGGACGAGCAGGAACGGGCCGCCGCCGTCCTCCGCCGCGACCTGGGCACCCCGCGGGTGCTCGCGTTCGCCAACCCGAAGGGCGGGGTGCACAAGACCACCGCCACCGTGCTCGCCGCAGCCACCGTGGGCAGCGTCCGCGGCCGGGGCGTGCTGGCGTGGGACGACAACGAACTGCGGGGCACCCTCGGGCTGCGTGCCGGCAGTGCCCGGCACGCCCGGACGATCCGACACCTGATCAGCGACCTGGCGCACATCGAGATCCGCGAGGGCGCCGAGCTGCTGGCGGCCCTCGACGACTACCTGCGGCACGCGTCCGACGGCTCGTACGACGTGCTGGCCGGGGAGGAGAGCCCCCGGTTCGCCCAGCGGCTGGACCAGTTCACCGTCAAGCGGGTGCTGGAGCTGCTGCGCCGCACCCACGACGTGGTCTGCGTGGACACCGGCAACAACGTGGAGAGCCCGAACTGGCGGACGGTGATGAACGCCGCCGACCAACTCGTGGTGACCACCGTGCCCCGGGAGGACGCCGCGTTCAGCGCCGACTGGATGCTGGACCTGCTGCACGAGGTGGGCATGGGCGAGTTGGCCGACAACGCGGTGACCCTGATCTCCTGCCCGACGCCGGGCCGCACCAGTCTCCAGGCCGACCTGGAACGGCACTTCGCCACCCGGACCCGGGCGGTGGCCGTGGTGCCGTACGACCCGGCGCTGGAGACCGGTTCCTCGATCGACTACCACCAACTTCAGCCCGAGACCCGGCAGGCGTGGCTGCGGGCTGCGGCGGTGATGCTGGAGCCGTTCGCCCGCTGAGGGGTGCCGGGCCACCGACGCCCCGCCGCGCCGCCACACCTGAGAAGATCGTCCGGTGAGCCCGGACACCTCCGAACCGCAGCGGCCCGTCGACCGTCCCGACGAGCCGGCCGCCGCCCCCCGGTCCTGGCCGGCGTACACCGGCGGCCCGCAGCCGGTCGGGCCGCCCCGGCGCGGCGTGGTGGTGGCCACCGCGACCCTGTTCGGGCTGACCGCCCTGGGGGTGCCACTCGGTCTGCTCTGGGCCGCTGTGGCCCCGGGCACCCCGGTGGTCAAGACCGCCGACGGCGCGATCTACGCCCAGCCGCAACCGGAACAGCCGATCGCCGCCGACGGCTGGTTCAGCCTGCTCGGACTCGGCTTCGGGGTGCTCGCCGCGATCGGGCTGTGGGTACTGCTGCGCCGCCGCCGAGGGCCCGCCGTGCTCGGTGTGGCCGCCCTCGGCGCGCTCGGGGCCGCGCTGGTCGCCTGGCAACTGGGTCGGCGCATCGGGCTGGCCGACTACGAGCGGCTGCTCGCCGCTGCCCCGGAGGGCACCGCCTTCAGCAAACCCGCCGACCTGCGCGCGGGCGGCATCGAGTGGGTCTTCGGCGTGCTGCCGGTGCCCTTCGGCAACGTGCTGCTGCCGGCGTTCGCCGCCGCCGTGACGTACACCCTGCTGGCCGGTTGGTCCCGGTGGCCGTCGCTGCGCCCGGAGCCCGATCCGCTGCCCGACCCCACCCTGGGGTGGCCGGACCCGGACACCGGTCCCGCCGCGGGCGGGATCAGTTGGGAGCCGGCGGAGCGGCCAGCTCCGTCAGCGGCACCGGAACCGCCCGGACCTGACGCAGCAGAGCCGCCTCGCGGTTGAGCAGCCGCAGCTCGGCGCGGAGCCGGGCGGCGGTGTCGTCGATGGCCAGCAGCCGTTGCCGGTCCGTCACGGTCAACGCGGCGGTCGCCGCCACCAGGTGGGACAACACCGTCGGGTCCTCCGGCAACTGCTCGGAAACCTCCTGTTCGCCGGGGCGGACCAACCCCAGGTACTGCCGGAACACCGCGATCACCCGGGCCGCCAGCAACTCGGTCACCTCGTTGGCGCCCGCCGGCTCCGGCAGCCACGCCACCTCGGCGGTCAGGTACGGCGCGGCGGTCCGGTCGACGTCGACGACGCGGAAGCGTCGCCGCCCGACCGTGACGATCTCGAAGCCGCCGTCGTCCAGCTCGGTGACCTGCCGCAGCTCGGCCGTGCAGCCCACCTCGTGCAGCACCACCTCGTCCCCGCCCGGCACGGCCCGGCCCGCGCCCGGAGCGACCTCCCACCCGCGGCGGATCGCCACCACGCCGAACTCGCGGGGCGCCCCCTGCGGCCGCCCGAGCAGGTCGCGGACCAGGGCCCGGTAACGCTCCTCGAAGATGTGCAGCGGCAGCACCAGACCGGGAAAGAGCACCGTTGCGAGTGGGAACACCGGCAGCCGTGCGGTCACGCGTCCGAGCGTAGCCCGAGTCCGCGCGGGCGGCGTGTCCCGGCTCACCGTCCCGCCGTCCGGACGGTGCGGGTCGCCTGCGTGTCCGCCCGCCTAGACTCGCAGGGGTGTTGAATCGGATCGACCTGCGCGGCGGGGCCCGTGACCCGCGTCGCCTGCTGCCCCGTGCCCAGCTCGACGTCTCCGTGGCCGTCGAGCGGATCCGTCCCCTGGTGGAGGCGGTCCGCGAGCATGGGTACCCGGCGATCCGGGAGGCCAGCGAGCGGTTCGACGGGATCAGCCCCGAGGTGCTGCGGGTTCCCGCCGAGGTGATCGCCGAGGCCGAGGGGACGCTGGACCCGCAGGTGCGCGCCGCGCTGCTGGAGTCGATCACCCGGGTCCGGAAGGTGCACGCCGACCAGCGCCGCGTCGACCACACCACGCAGGTGGTGCCGGGCGGCACGGTGACCGAGCGGTGGCTGCCGGTCGACCGGGTCGGCCTCTACGTCCCCGGCGGCCTGGCGATGTACCCGTCGACCGTGGTGATGAACGTGGTCCCGGCCCAGGTGGCCGGGGTCCGCTCGCTGGTCGTGGTCAGCCCGCCGCAGCGGGAGAACGGCGGCCTGCCCGACCAGCGGGTGCTCGCCGCCTGCGCGCTGCTCGGCGTCGACGAGGTGTACGCCGTCGGCGGCGCCCAGGCGGTGGCGATGCTCGCCCACGGCGCGGCGGTCGACCCCGAGGGCACGCTGTTCTGCGACCCGGTCGACCTGATCACCGGCCCGGGCAACATCTGGGTGACCGCCGCCAAGCGGCTGCTGCGCGGTGTGGTCGGCATCGACGCCGAGGCCGGCCCGACCGAGATCGCCATCCTGGCCGACGACACCGCCGACCCGGCGCACGTGGCCGCCGACCTGATCAGCCAGGCCGAGCACGACCCGCTGGCCGCGAGTGTGCTGGTCACCCCGTCGGTGGCGCTGGCCGACGCGGTCGACGCGGAGCTGGCCCGGCAGGTGCCGGCCACCAAGCACGCCGAGCGGGTGGGCACCGCGCTGCGCGGCGAGCAGAGCGGTGTCGTGCTGGTCGACGACCTGACCGCCGGGCTGCGGGTGGTCGACGCGTACGCCGCCGAGCACCTGGAGATCCAGACCGAGAACGCCCGCGAGTGGGCACTGCGGGTCCGCAACGCCGGGGCGATCTTCGTGGGGGCCTGGTCGCCGGTGTCGCTGGGCGACTACTGCGCCGGCTCCAACCACGTACTGCCCACCGGCGGCTGCGCCCGGCACTCCTCCGGGCTGTCCGTGCAGTCGTTCCTGCGCGGCGTCCACCTGGTCGAGTACACCCGGGAGGCGCTGCGCGAGGTGGCCCCGCACGTGGTCACCCTGGCCACGGTGGAGGACCTGCCGGCACACGGTCAGGCGGTCAGCGTACGGTTCGCGGGGGAGACGTCGTGACCACGCTCGACGAGCTGCCGATCCGCGACGACCTGCGGGGCCTGACGCCGTACGGGGCGCCGCAGTTGGACGTCGCGGTGCGGCTGAACACGAACGAGAACTCGTACCCGGTGCCCGGTCCGGCGGTCGACGCGATCGGCCGGGCCCTCGCCGCCGAGCTGCGCGACCTTAACCGCTACCCCGACCGTGACGCGGTGGCGCTCCGCGCCGACCTGGCCCGGTACCTGGGCCACGGCCTCACCGTCGACCAGGTCTGGGCGGCCAACGGCTCCAACGAGATCCAGCAGCAGCTGCTCCAGGCGTTCGGTGGTCCGGAGCGCGCCGCGCTCGGCTTCGTCCCGGCGTACTCGATGCATCCGCTGCTGGCCCTGGGCACCGGCACCCGGTGGATCCCGGCCGCCCGTGGCGTCGACTACGGGCTGACCGCCGGCGAGGCGGTCGACCAGGTCCGGCGGCACGCGCCCGACGTGGTGTTCCTCTGCTCGCCGAACAACCCCACCGGCACCGTGCTGGATCCGGCCGTGGTCGCCGCGGTGCTCGACGTGGCGCCCGGCATGGTGGTCGTGGACGAGGCGTACGCCGAGTTCGCCCGGCCGGGCACGACCAGCGCCCTGGCGATGCTGCCGGGTCACCCGCGGCTGGTGGTCACCCGCACCATGAGCAAGGCGTTCGGCTTCGCCGGCGGGCGGCTGGGCTACCTGGCCGCCGATCCGGCGGTGGTGGCGGCGGTGCAGCTCGTGCGGCTGCCGTACCATCTCTCGGCGTTGACCCAGGCCGCCGCCCGGGCGGTGCTGGCGCACCGCGAGGCGCTGCTCGGCACCGTCGAGGCGATCATGGCGCAGCGCGACCGGATCGTCACCGAGCTGCGCGCCCGGGGTCACCGGGTGGCCGACAGCGACGCCAACTTCGTGCTGTTCGAGGTCGGCGGCGACCAGGCCGACGCCTGGCGCACCCTGCTCGACGCGGGCGTCCTGGTCCGCGACGTCGGCCTGCCGGGCTGGCTGCGGGTCACCGCCGGCACCCCCGCCGAGACCGACGCGTTCCTCGCCGCAATGGAGAAGCTTTCGTGGGAGCGCGAGCAGTGAGCTCGCGGGTCCCGCAGTCGCGACCGAAAGGCAGACCATGAGTCGCACCGCCCGGGTGGAGCGGATCACCAAGGAGACCAACGTCCTGGTCGAGCTGGACCTCGACGGCGCCGGCAAGGCCGAGATCAGCACCGGGGTCGGCTTCTACGACCACATGCTGCACCAGATCGCCCGGCACGGCGGGTTCGACCTCACCGTGCGTACCGTCGGTGACCTGGAGATCGACGCCCACCACACGATGGAGGACACCGCGCTCGCCCTGGGCGCCGCGTTCGACCAGGCGCTGGGGGACAAGGCCGGCATCCGGCGCTACGGCTCGGCCACCGTCCCGATGGACGAGGTGCTGGTCCGGGCGGCGGTCGACCTGTCCGGCCGGCCGTACGTGGTGCACGACGAGCCGGCCCTGGCGCCGTACATCGGCCCGGTCTACCCGACCAGCATGACCCGGCACATCTGGGAGTCCTTCGGCCAGGCGGCCCGGATCACCCTGCACGTGGACGTGCTGCGTGCCGCCCGCCCGGGCGGCCACCCGGACGCCCACCACGTGGTGGAGGCCCAGTTCAAGGCGGTCTCCCGGGCGCTGCGGGAGGCCACCGCGCTGGACCCGCGCAACGCGGGCGTGGTGCCCAGCACGAAGGGGGCGCTGTGACGGGCGCGCGGCTCGGCGTGGCGGCCGGGACCGGAGGGCGGCGCTGATGGGCGGGGTGCTGCCGACGCTGTTGCTGATCCTCGCCGGGGTGCTGGTCGGCGGGACGTGGTCGTTGATCCGGCAGGGCGCGCCGCGCGGCGCGGTGGTGGTCACCGGGCTGCTCGCCGCGCTGGCCACCGTCGCCGGGGTGCTCTGGCTGCTGCCGGGGGAGGGCTGATGGGCAAGCGGATCGTGGTGCTCGACTACGGCTCGGGCAACCTGCGGTCGGCCGAGCGGGCGCTGGAGCGGGCCGGCGGGCGGGTGACCGTCACCGCCGACCTGGTCGCCGCCGCCGAGGCGGACGGCCTGGTGGTGCCGGGCGTCGGTGCCTTCGCCGCCTGCATGGCGGGCATCGAGGCGCTCGGCGCGGGCCCGGTGATCGCCGAGCGGGTCGCCACCGGCCGACCGGTGCTGGGCATCTGCGTCGGGATGCAGGTGCTCTTCGCCCACGGCGACGAGCACGGGGTGGTCACCAAGGGCCTGGGTCTGCTGCCCGGCGGGGTCACGAAGTTGTCCGCCCCGCGGCTGCCGCACATGGGCTGGAACACCGTCGACGCGCCGGCGGACTCGGTGCTGCTGGCCGGGCTGCCGGCCGAGGCGCGGTTCTACTTCGTCCACTCGTACGGGGTGACCGACGTGGCCGGCCTGGTGGCGGCCGGCGCGACGGTGACGACGGCGCACCACGGGACGGACTTCGTCGCCGTCGTGGAGCGGGGCCCACTGTCGGCGGCCCAGTTCCACCCGGAGAAGTCCGCCGACACCGGGGCCGCGCTGCTGCGTAACTGGCTGGCCACGGTTGGCTGAGCCGGCCGGCCGGACGGTGCTCCGGTGAGCAGGGAACGGGCGCGTCGGCGGGCCGAACGGGAGGCGCGGGCCGCCCGGGAACGTCTGGTGCGCCAGCGTCGGCTGGCCCGCCGGGAACGTCGGCGGGCCCTGGTCCGTCGGCTCACCCCGCAGTGGCGGCGGGGCCGGACCGGGCGGCTGGCCCGGCGTACCCGGGGGGAGCGGGCCGCCATCGTCGGGCTGAGCCTGGCCGCCTTGCTCGGTGTCTGGATGTTCGTCGACGACCGGGCCCTCCGGCTGGTGCTGGTCGTCCTGCTGCTGCTGGTCCTGCCCGCGGTCGTGGTGATCGCGCTGGACCGTCGGATCTGACCGAGGAGAAGAGAAGTTGAGCCTCACCCTGTTGCCCGCCGTGGACGTCGCCGACGGCCGGGCCGTCCGGCTCGTGCAGGGCGCCGCCGGTAGCGAGACCGCGTACGGCGATCCTCTGGAGGCCGCGCTGGCCTGGCAGGCCGACGGTGCCGAGTGGATCCATCTGGTGGACCTCGACGCCGCGTTCGGTCGGGGGTCCAACGCGCACCTGCTCGCCGAGGTGGTCCGCCGGCTCGACGTGAAGGTCGAGCTCTCCGGCGGCATCCGGGACGACGAGTCGCTGAGCGCGGCGCTGGGCACCGGTGCCGCCCGGGTCAACATCGGCACCGCCGCCCTGGAGGATCCGCAGTGGTGCGACCGGATCTGCGGGGAGTACGGCGACCGGGTCGCGATCGGGCTGGACGTGCGGGGTCGTACCCTGTCGGCCCGGGGTTGGACCCGCGACGGCGGTGACCTCTGGGAGGTGCTGGAGCGGCTGGACAAGGCCGGCGCGTCCCGGTACGTGGTGACCGACATCACCAAGGACGGCACCATGCGCGGGCCGAACCTGGATCTGCTGCGCGAGGTCTGCGCCCGCACCGACGCCCCGGTGATCGCCTCCGGTGGCGTGTCGACCCTGGACGACCTGCGGGCGCTGGCCGCCCTGGAGCCGGTGGGGGTGGAGGGTGTGATCGCCGGCAAGGCGCTCTACGCCGGGGCGTTCACCGTCGCCGAGGCGCTGGCGACGCTGCGGGCCGCGGGGTGACGGGAGCAGACGCCGTCGTCACCCGGCTGGGTTCGGGTGGCCCCTGGGAGGCCGTCTACGGCTACTCGCGGGTGGTTCGGGCCGGCGCGCTGGCCTGGACGGCCGGGTGCACCTCGACGGTGGACGGCCGGGTGGCGCACGTGGGGGACGCCGCGGCGCAGACCGCCCAGGCGTTGCGGATCGGCCTGGCCGCGCTCGCCGAGGTGGGCGCGGAGCCGGCCGACGTGGTCCGGACCCGGCTGTACGTCACCGACCGGATCCACTGCGACGAGGTGGGCCGGGCGCACCAGGCGGTCTTCGGTGCGGTCCGTCCGGCAGCGACGATGCTGGTGGTGGCCGGGCTGATCGATCCGGATCTGCTGGTCGAGGTGGAGTTGGAGGCGTACCTCGGCGACCGGTGACTCCGGCGGCTCTCCGGGTGGGGGCGGCCACACCACGCCCCGATAAGTTGTGCGCAATCTAATTGCGTACTACCGTTCCGGGGGTGACCGATGATCTGGTGCTGCGTCGACAGGTGTGCTTCGCGCTCTATGCCGCGTCCCGCGCCCTCACCGACGTCTACCGGCCCATCCTCGACGAGTTCGGCCTGACCTACCCGCAGTACCTGGTGCTGCTGGTGCTCTGGGAACGCGGCGACGACGCCCCCACGGTCTCCGAACTCGGCGCCGCGCTGCGGCTGGACTCCGGCACGCTCTCCCCGCTGCTCAAGCGGCTGGAAGTCGCGGGCCTGGTGGTCCGGTCCCGGTCCGCGCGCGACGAGCGGCGGGTGGAGGTGGGGCTGACCGCCGACGGTGCGGCCCTGCGGCAGCGGATCGGCGAGGTGCCCGCGCGGGTCGCCCGCGCCACCGGCCTCACCCAGGCCGAGCTGGTCGCCCTGCGTGACAGCCTCAACCGGGTCACCGAGACGATCCACCGACAGAAGGAGCAGTGATATCCGTGCAGGTGCTCTACACCGCCTCCGCCCGCGCCACCGGTGACGGCCGCAACGGCCACGTCCGCACCTCCGACGGCACGCTCGACCTGGACCTGGCGATTCCGAAGGAGATGGGCGGCGCGGGCGAGGCGGCCAACCCCGAGCAGCTCTTCGCCGCCGGTTACGCCGCCTGCTTCCACTCGGCGCTGCGCACGGTGGCCCGCAAGGCCCGGGCCGACGTCTCCGCCTCGGTCGTCGAGGCCGAGGTGGGCATCGGCGCGAACGGCAGCGGCGGCTTCGGGCTGACCGTCGCCCTCGTGGTCGACCTGCCCGCCCTGGACCGCGCCGCCGCCGAGCAACTCGTCGGGGCCGCCCACCAGGTCTGCCCGTACTCCAACGCGACGCGCGGCAACATCGACGTCGCGCTCACCGTCCGCGAGGTCGCGTCGGCCTGAGCATCACCCGCCGCCGACGACCGCGTACGAGAGGGGAAACTCCCATGAGCACCAACCGTGAGATCCACCTGGCCTCCCGCCCACAGGGTTGGCCCACCGCCGACAACTTCCGCCTCGTCGAGACCGAGGTGCCGACCCCCGGCCCGGGCCAGATCCTGGTCCGCAACCAGTTCATGTCGGTCGACCCGTACATGCGGGGCCGGATGAACGACGTCGAGTCGTACGTGCCGCCGTTCGCGCTCGACGCCCCGCTCGACGGCGGCGCGGTCGGCGAGGTGGTAGCCAGCGAGGCCGACGGCATCACGGTCGGCGACACCGTCCTGCACGGCCTGGGCTGGCGCGAGTACGCCCTGGTCGACGCCCGAGCCGCCCGCCCGGTCGACCCGACCGTCGCCCCGCTCACCGCCTACCTGGGCGTGCTCGGCATGACCGGCCTCACCGCGTACGCCGGCCTGCTCGACGTGGCCGCCATGAAGCCGGGCGACACCGTCTTCGTCTCCGGCGCGGCCGGCGCGGTGGGCAGCATGGTCGGCCAGATCGCCAAGCTCTCCGGCGCCGCCCGGGTGATCGGCAGCGCCGGCTCGCCGGCCAAGGTCGAGCGGCTGCGCGCGCTCGGTTTCGACGCCGCCTTCGACTACCACGACGGTCCGGTGCGGGACCTGCTGCGGGCCGCCGCGCCGGACGGGATCGACGTCTACTTCGACAACGTCGGCGGCGAGCACCTGGAAGCCGCGATCGGCGCGATGAACCTGCACGGCCGGGCCGCCATCTGCGGCATGATCGCGCAGTACAACTCGACCGAGCCGCCGGCCGCCCCGCGCAACCTGGCGCTGGTCATCGGTAAGCGGCTCACCCTGCGCGGCTTCCTGGTCGGCGACCACGGCCACCTGCGCGACACGTTCGTCGCGGACGTGGCCGGTTGGCTGCGCGAGGGTAGGATCTCGCACGACGAGACGGTCGTCGAGGGCATCGAGAACGCCCCCGACGCGTTCCTCGGCATGCTGCGCGGCGAGAACCTGGGCAAGATGCTCGTCCAGGTGTGACCCCGAACTCGTTCCCGGCGGTCGACCCGGTCGGGTCGACCGCCGGGGCGTACGGGTTGGATAGGCTCACGGCATGACGGTGGCGGTACGGGTCATCCCGTGTCTGGACGTGGATGCCGGTCGGGTGGTCAAGGGGGTCAACTTCCTCGACCTGCGCGACGCCGGTGACCCGGTGGAGCTGGCCGCGGCGTACGACCGGGCCGGCGCCGACGAGCTGACCTTCCTCGACGTCACCGCCTCCGCCAGCGACCGGGGCACCACCCTCGACGTGGTCCGGCGCACCGCGGAGTCGGTCTTCATCCCGCTCACCGTCGGCGGCGGTGTCCGGCAGGTCGCCGACGTCGACACGCTGTTGCGCGCCGGCGCCGACAAGGTCGGGGTGAACACCGCCGCGATCGCCCGGCCGGAGCTGATCGCCGAGATCGCCGACCGGTTCGGCCGGCAGGTGCTGGTGCTCTCCCTGGACGTACGGCGGGCACCGGCGGGCACCACGGCGAGCGGCTTCGAGGTCACCACGCACGGCGGCCGGCGTGGCACCGGCCTGGACGCCGTCGAGTGGGCCGCCCGTGGCGCCGAACTGGGCGCGGGAGAGATCCTGTTGAACTCGATGGACGCCGACGGCACCAAGGCCGGGTTCGACCTGGCGCTGATCCAGGCGGTTCGCGCGGTGGTCGACGTACCGGTGATCGCCAGCGGCGGTGCCGGCGAGGTCGGGCACTTCCCGCCGGCTGTCGGTGCGGGCGCGGACGCGGTGCTCGCCGCCAGCGTCTTCCACTTCGGCGAGCTGACCGTGGGCGAGGTCAAGGACGAGCTGCGGGCCGCCGGCCACCCCGTGCGCTGACGCCGCCACCCCATCCGGCCAGCGCCGGCCTTCCTGTCCGGGCACCGGCCGCGACCGCCTCGCCCGGCCATCTTCTGGCCGTCCCGCGAGCGGTGTGGATCACGTCGGGCCGCGAGCGGGCAGAAACGCGCCGGGGACCCCGCGGTCAGCGACCGGACCGGCCCTCGGGCGATCGGCGCGGTGCGGGGATCGACCGGACCAGGTACTCCTGCACCGCCGCGGCGTGCTCCTCCTCGGGCAGGTGCCACTCGGCGTTGCCGGGCGTGCCGTGCCGACGGGCCAACACCCCCTGCACGGTGTCCACGGTGGTCCCGAACCCGGCTCGCGGCCTGGTCCGCCAGAGCCGCTCCCCGTCCGGGGTGATCTCGAACCAGCCGTCGCTGACGCGGACCAGCCCAGAGCCGACCAGCCGGCGGACCGCCGTCTCGACGTCCTCCCGCTCGGGGATGCTCTGGTTGAGGTGGTCCGCTGTGGAGAGGACGTCCGCGAGCCGGACGCCCTCAGGGCGCCGGGAGTCGACGGCGCGGCGATGCCGTCCCGCCCCGCTCGCGATCACCAGTGACACGAAGATCCAGGCGTCCGTCCACCGCCATGCGTCCACCGCCATGCAGGGAATGATGCCCGGCGGTGTCGGCAGAGGAAACACCCACTTTCCGCCGGGCACGTCCGCGCAGCTCAGGACACGGGCACGGGGTTCGTCTCCGGAGCGGGTCGGTGACGGAGGGCGAAGACGGGGATGAACAACTGGCTCAGCGGGCCGATCGCCAGCGCGTACGCCAGCGTGCCGATGCCCACCGTGCCGCCGAGCAGGACGCCCGAGATCAGCACGACCACCTCGATGGCGGTGCGGACCAGCCGCACCGACCAGCCGGGACGCCGCGCGACCAGCCCGGTCATCAGTCCGTCGCGGGGGCCGGGGCCGAGGTCGGCACCGAGGTACAGGCCGGTGGCGGCGCCGTTGGCGACGATGCCGGTGACCAGCAGTACGGCCCGGGCCGGCAGCGGAAGGTCGCCCGGAATGAGCGCCACGGCCGCGTCGACGGCCAGCCCGATCACCACCACGTTGCTGAGCGTGCCGAGGCCCGGCCGCTGGCGCAGGGGGATCCACAGCAGCAGCACCGCCGCGCCGACCAGGATGCTCGCCGTGCCCACCGAGATCCCGGTCTGCCGGGACAGCCCCTGGTGGAAGACGTCCCACGGATTCAACCCGAGCCCGGAGCGGATCATCAACGCCATGCTGACGCCGTAGAGGATCAGGCCGGCGTAGAGCTGGGCCAGCCGCCGTGCCGGTCGGTGTCGGAGATTGCCAATCAGCGCCATGCATGCCAACCTAACGGCCAATATCGCGGACAGTAGAACCAATTCCGGGAAGGTGGCCATGACAAGCCAGGTGCGCGGAGCCCAATTGGCCCGACTGTTGGGGCAGTGGCACGCCCTGCCGGGCCGTCGCCGCAGTCCGGACTACGCCGCCCTCGCGGCCGCCGTCCGTGGCCTGCTCGCCGACGGCCGGCTCGCGCTGGGGGTACGCCTGCCCGCCGAGCGGGAACTCGCCGAGGCGCTGCGGGTCAGCCGGACCACCGTCACCGCCGCCTACCGGCAGCTCCGCGAGACCGGCCACCTCGCCAGCCGACGCGGCGCGGGAAGCTGGACGATGCTGCCCGGCACCCACCGGGTCGCCAGCACCGGCCTGTGGACCCCGCTCGACGACCGCGACATGATCGACCTCGGCGTGGCCGCGCTGGCCGCCCCGCCCCAGCTCGTCCCGGCAGCCCGGGCCGCCACCGAGGACCTGCCGCGCTACCTGGGCGGTGCCGGCTACCACCCGACCGGGATCATCGAGCTGCGCGACGCGGTGGCCCGGTCGTACACGGACCGTGGGCTGCCCACCAGTGCCGAGCAGATCATGGTCACCAGCGGCACCCAGCACGCGCTGGACCTCGTGCTGCGGCTGGCGCTGGCCCCCGGCGGCAGCGTGCTGGTCGAGTCCCCCACCTATCCCAACGCGCTGGCCGCACTGGCCGCGCGCCGCGCCCGGGTCAGCACCCACGGCCTGTCCACCGACGGCGTCGGCTGGGACCCGGACCTGCTGCTGGGCAGCCTCCGGCAGATCCGTCCCAAGCTGGCCTACCTGATCCCCGACTTTCAGAACCCGACCGGTCACCTGATGCCGGCCGAGCTGCGGGAGAAGGCGGTCGCCGCGGCGCACGCAGCCGGCACCGACCTGGTGGTCGACGAGTCCTTCGTGGACCTGCCGCTGGACGCCACCCCGATGCCTCCGCCGGTCGCCGCGTACGACCGGCACAGTCGGGTGATCAGCATCGGCGGGATGAGCAAGCCCTACTGGGGCGGGCTGCGGATCGGGTGGGTACGTGCCTCCGCGCCGCAGGTCCAGCGGCTCGCCGCCGCCCGGGTCGGCGTCGACATGGCCAGCCCGGTGCTCGACCAGCTCGTGGCGGTGCACCTGCTCGCCGACGCCCCGGCCATCGTCGAAGCCCGCCGGGCCCAGCTCGCCGCCCAGCGCGACGCCCTGCTCGCCGCGCTCGCCGCACGGCTGCCCGACTGGCGGGTCACCTCGCCGTCCGGCGGCGTCACCCTCTGGGCCGAGCTGGACGGCCCGATCTCCAGCGCGCTCGCCCGCTCCGCCGAGGACGTCGGCGTACGGCTGGCGCCCGGCCCCCGGTTCGGTCTGGACGGCACCCTGGAGCGGTTCCTGCGGCTGCCCTTCACCCTGCCCGCCGCGGATCTGGAGGAGGCGGTGGGTCGGCTCGCGGCGGTCCGCTACGACCTGGACCGTTCCGCCCGCCGGCAGTGGCGGGAGGCCACGGTCATCGCCTGAGGCCAACGCCCCTCAATCGGTGCCGGCCGGGTGCTCGCCGCCACCACGTCCGACGGGTCCGCGGGCGATCGACGGCCCGGCTGGCGGCACCGCTGCCAGACTGCTGGTGTGGCGGGTGGACGCTGGTGGGGGACGGGCGGGATGCGGCCGGCCCCACCCGGTTCCCGCACCAGCCGGGTGGAGCTCTTCTACGACCTGATCTTCGTCTTCGCCTTCCTCACCGTCACCGATCTGACGTCGAGCCTGGCGACCGTGCCCGACCTGTTCGGTGCCCTGCTGGTGCTGGCGTTGCTCTGGTGGTGTTGGACCGGCTTCGCCGCGCTCGGCAACGCGGTCCGTGTCGACCAGGGTGTCCTGCCGGTGGTCGGCTTCGTCACCGCCGCCGTCACCTTCCTGCTCGCACTGAGCATGCCCGGGGCCTTCCGCGACGGACCAGGCGGCATCGACGGCCCGATCTTCTTCGCCGGTTGCTACTTCCTGGTCCGCGCCACGCAGCTGGTGGTCTTCGGCTGGCTGCACCGCGCCGACCGGACGCCGCTGCGCCGCTGGGCGCTGGTGGCCGTGCTGCCGGTGGTCGCCACCGGACTGCTGGTCGTCGCCGCGACGGTGCCGCCGCGGATCGCCGACGGCGTCGCTGAGGACAGGTTGCGCCTGTGTCTCTGGCTGGCCGCCCTGTCCGTCGAGTACGTCGGGGGTGTCACGCTCGGCCGGGCGTACTGGACGGTGGTCTCCACCGGGCACTGGGCGGACCGGCACGCGCTGATCGTGCTGGTGGCGCTCGGCGAGTCGATCATCGCGCTGGGCATCGGCCCGAAGTTCGTCACCGAGCTGCCACTGAGCTGGCCGGTGGTGGTCGCCGCGCTGCTGGGCGTGGCGGTGGCCTCGGCGCTGTGGTGGGCGTACTTCGACACCCTGGCGCTGGCGGTCGAGCAGGCCCTGCACCGGGCCCGCGAACCGACCGCCCGGCGGCGGCTGGCCCGGGACGCGTACACCTACCTGCACCTGCCGATGATCGCGGGCATCATCCTCCTCGCCCTCGGCCTGGAGGACCTACTGGCTGAGGCGGCGTCGCCGGGGGAGCCCGCCTGGGGGCCGCCGCTGGGCTGGTTCTGGATCATGGTGCTCTGGGGCGGGGTGGGGCTGTACCTGCTCAGCCTGGTCGCCTGCGGGCTGCGGGCGTTGCGCGTGCTGCGGTGGCCGCCGCTGGCGGCCGTACTGCTGCTCGCCGTGCTCGCGCCGGTCGGGGTGAGGCTGCCGGAGTTGGTGGCGCTGGCGGTCCTGGCGGTGGTCTGCGTGGCCACCGTCGTCACGCAGACCCTGACCGACGGCGAGTTGCGCCGCGCGGTCCGGCAGGAGGAGCACGAGGTCGAAGGCACCCGCTGGCGCGGCCGGTAGGGGTGAGCCGGCCGCCGCGGAGTGCCGGTGGACGGGGGTGGCCGTGCCCGAGCCGTCGGCCCGGCCACCCCCTGCTCGGTCAGATCTCGGCCAGGGCACCCTCGTACATCTTGTCGATCTCGGCGGCGAAGTTGCTCTCCACGCCCCGCCGCTTGATCTTCAACGATGGGGTGATCTCACCGTGCTCGATGGTCAGGTCGCGCGGCAGGATGGTGACCTTCTTGATCGTCTCCCACCGGTTGAGCCGGGCGTTGAGCTGCGCGACGTACTCCTCGACCATGGCCCGCGCCTGCGGCGAGGCGACGATCTCGGCGTAGTCCCGGCCCTCCAGCGGGCCGCCGGCCGCCCAACCCTTGATCGCGTCCGGGTCCAGCGTGACCAGCATGGTGCAGTAGTTGCGGGCCTGCCCGATGACGACCGCCTGCGAGGTGTACGGGCAGATCGCCTTGAACATGCCCTCGATGTGCGACGGCGCGACGTACTTGCCGCCAGAGGTCTTGACCAGGTCCTTCTTCCGGTCGGTGATGCGCAGGTAGCCCTCGTCGTCCAGGCTGCCGATGTCCCCGGTACGGAAGAAGCCGTCCTCGGTGAACACGGCGGCCGTCTCCGCGGGCAGGTTGTGGTACCCGCGCATCACCGGCCCGCCCCGCAGCAGGATCTCCCCGTCGGTGTCGAGCCGGCACTCCAGGTCGCCCAGCGCCTGGCCGACGGTGCCGATCCGGTTGGCGTGCGGCCGGGCGACGAAGGCGCCGGCACTGGTCTCGGTGAGGCCGTACCCCTCGCAGATGGGCAGGTTGGCGGCGGCGAAGAAGGTGGCGATCTCCGGGCTCAGCGGCGCGGCGCCGGAGACCAGCACCCGGATCCGGCCGCCGAGGCGAGCCTGGAGCTTGCTGAACACCAGCTTCTCGGCCAGCGCGTACTTCAGTCTCAGCCCGGTCGGGAGCGGCCTGCCGGCCTGCTCCAGGGCGACCTTCTCCTTACCGACCGCCACCGCCCAGGCGAAGATCTTGGCCTTGGCGCCACCGGCGTCCCGGGCCGTGGTGACCGCCTTGTTGTAGACCTTCTCGAAGACCCGCGGCGCCCCGCACATCAGCGTCGGGCGGATGATGCCCAGCAGGTCGACCAGCTTCTCCACCCGGCCGTCGACGTAGGTGGGCAGGCCGACGTGGGTCGCCCCGCACAGCAGCGTCTTGCCGAACGAGTGGGACAGCGGCAGCCAGAGGTACTGGAGGTCGTCCTGGCGCAGCAGCCCGATATCGGACTGCGCCACACCCTCCCAGCACCAGCCGCCGTGCAGCAGCTCGACGCCCTTGGGGCGGCCGGTGGTGCCGGAGGTGTAGATCAGGGTGGCGAGGTTGTCCGGTCCGATCGGGGCGACCAGCCGCTCGATCAAACCCCGGTCCGCCGCGAGGACCTGCCGGCCCTGCTGTTCCAGCTCGGCCAGGGTGAGCTGGGGTACCGCGGCGGCCGGGTCGGGCACTCCGTCGAACAGGACCACGTGGGTCAGTGCCGGCAGGTGCGCGCCCGCGACCTTGGCGGCCTGGGCGGGATTCTCGGCGAACAGCACCCGGGACTTGGAGTCGGCGATGATGTACACCGCGTCCTCCGGTTCGGTGGTCGGGTACACCGTGGTGGTGGCGCCGCCGGCGCACATGATGCCGAAGTCGGCGATCACCCAGTCCAGCCGGGTGTTGGCCAGGATCGCCACCGGATCTTCCAGGCCGACGCCCAGCCCGTGCAGGCCGGCGGCGACCGCCGTGGCCCGCTGTCCGACCTGTTCCCAGGTGAGCCACACCGCACCGGAGTCGTCCGCGTTGGGGTGACCGAAAGCGTGGCGATCGGGTGTCGCGGCCACGCGCTTGAGGAACATGTCGGGGATGGAACGGTACGGTACATCGAGAGCCATCGCTGTAGCCGCCTTCAAGGGGTGTCAGACGTGACGGGGGTCACGTCGCTTTGCGGTTACCGAAGAGTATTGCCTGCACCGGCGGGTCGGCTAGCCCTCAAACCTGAGAGGCGGCTGAGCCACGGACGGGGCAAATGAAGATCATGCATATCGGTCCGCCCGCAGCGACCAGTCGTACGTCGCCCGGATCCAGGCTCGCCGGGCGGCGAGGAAGGACGCCAGCGCCGGATCGGCGGCCAGCACGCTGTCCCGGGCCAGGTACCGGGCCAACCCCTGGTTGAACCGGTCCGCCGCGACCCGGAAGGCGCTGTCCGCGTCCAGCCCGGCCTGCGCCGCGATCACGGTGACCAGATTCTGCGCGTCGGACTCCGCCTGCCGCTCCTTGTGGTGCGAGAACAGGTCGTTGCACCAGCAGACCAGGTCGGCGGCGAGGTCGTCCAGGGCGAGCACCTCCGGGGCGCTGCGCCGCCGCGCCGTCGGCTGCCCGTCGTACGCCAGGTCGGTCAGGGTCAGGCTCGGCCGGGCGCCACCGGTGTGCCGCCGCATCTGCACGTACTCCGCCAGCCCCGGCACCCGCCGGCGTTCCCGGTTCGCCGCCTCCCAGAGCAGGGAGAGCAGGTATTCCCGCAGTTGGCTGATCAGTCGCAGCAGCAAAGCCGGCCGGTGCTGGTCCCGGACCCGCCGACAGATGTCGGCCAGCGCCAGCCCGAGTGGGCCGGCGTCCCCCGGTGCCTGCCCGTCCGGCGCGCCGAGCCGGTCGAGCACGTCCAGCAGGGCGGCGACGGTCGGAGCCAGCCGGATCGCCTCCGCTCCGAGGCCGTCCTCGTCGCAGGCGTCGTCCATCACGAACAGCCAGGTGATCAGGTCGGTGAGCAGCCGGAGTCGGTCGAGCGGGGCGGCCGGGCAGGTCCGGCCGGCCAACTCCGCCGCGGCGGCCCGCCCCAGCCGGCGCTGCCGGGCCCCGCAGTCGACCAGTTCGAGGCGTCCGGCCCAGTGCAGGCTCTGCGCCGCCACCTCGTCGGTGCCCGGATGTCGGGCCGTGGCGAAGGGCGGCTCGTGCAGTGCCGACACGGCGGTGCTGCGCATGGTGGCCCCCTGTCCGCACCGACCGGTCCGGGCTGGTGCGCAGAAGGGTACGGGAAATGCGACGGCGAGAATCCAGTGTGTACGGACGGCCAGCGCATTGACAATGACCGATTGTGCACATCGCGGTGGCTGGGCTCCCCGCCCCGGCCCCCGACGGGCGGGGCCGCCCCGCCGGGGCGAGCGGGACTCCCGGCGGGCCGGCCTGGGAATCAGAGGCCGAGCCGGGCGGTGCGGAGTCGCTCGACGCCGGCCGGCGGGCCGTCGACCTGGACCCGGGCCACCCGCTGCCGCCCGGAGAGGAACAACGCCAGTTCGCCGGGGCTGCCCACCAGACGCAGCCGGTCGCCGCCCCGGCCCACGCCGACCTCCCCGTGCCCGGGCGCCTGCACCAGCAGGTCCGCCGGGAACCGGCGCAGCGCCGCGCGGGCCACCAGCGAGACCCGCTGCCACAGCTGGGTCTGCAGGCCGCTGGGCAGATCGCGCGGCTGCCATCCCGACTGCGCCCGGCGGACGTCCTCGTGGTGGATGAAGAACTCCAGGGTGTTCGCCAGCTCGTCGGTGACCGGGTTGCTCAGCGGGCTCCACAGCGGCGGCCGGCGGACCTGCCCGACCAGTTCCGCCCAGGGACGGGCGGCGATCCGCAGGCGTACCCGCTCGGCGTACCCGCGCAACGGCGGCAGCAGGATGCCGCCGGCGGCGTCCAACCTGCGTTCGCGCAGCACCAGGTGCGCGGCGAGGTCCCGGGTCGTCCACCCCTCGTTGACCGTCGGCGCCTCGGGGCCCCGCTCCAGCATGAGGTCGGCGAGCGCCTCGCGCTCCGATCGGGCGTACCGCGGCATGACAGAGATGGTAGGCCCGCGGGCAGCCGCCGGCGCGGCGGGGCGGACCGTCGGCCGGGCTGTGGCACGACACGTGATGTCGGACATAGCGCTTGCGGTCGGCGGGGCTGGCTTCGAACGGTAAGGATGAAGGGATCCAAAGACGGCTTACGGCGGGGGAGAGCGTGGCGAGCGGAACGAGTCGGGACGTCATCGTTCGGGGCCTGTCGGTCCTCGGTCGGGCGATCCGGGAACAACCACGCATCTTCGCGGTGGCGGTGGCGGGAAGTGTGCTGTTCAGCCTCCTGATAGTCGCCAGCGCGTACGTGGTGGGCGCGGTGGTCGGCGAGGTGGTGGTCCCGGCGATCGACCGCGGGTCCGTCCCGGTCGCCGCGCTGGCCCTGGGCGCGGCGGCGCTGTTCGGTATCAGCGTGCTGCGGGTGGTGGGCATCGTCGGCCGTCGCCTCGGTGCCGGCTACATGCAGTACCGCCTCCAGGCCGCCTACCGCCGCCGGGTCACCCGCCGCTACCTCGAACTGCCGCTGGCCTGGCACCAGCGCAACGCCACCGGCACGCTGCTGTCCAACGCCAACTCCGACGTGGAGGCCATCTGGCATCCGATCGCTCCGCTGCCTTTCGCGGTGGGCACCCTGGTGATGCTGGTCGGCGCGATCGTCTCGCTCTTCGTCACCGACTGGGCGCTCGCGCTGGTCGGCTTGACCGTCTTCCCGGCGCTCTTCGCGCTCAACGTGGTCTACTCCCGACGGATGGCCCCCCGGCAGGCCCACGCGCAGCGGCTGCGCGCCGAGGTGAGCGGCATCGCCCACGAGAGCTTCGACGGCGCCCTGGTGGTCAAGACGATGGGCCGGGAGGCCCACGAGACCGCCCGGTTCGCCGTCCGGGTCGGGGAACTGCGGGACGCCCTGATCTCCGTCGGCCGGCTGCGGGGCGTCTTCGACCCGATATTGGAGACCCTGCCCGGTCTCGGCACCCTGGCCGTGCTGGTGGTCGGGGCGTTCCGGCTGCGCTCCGGCGCGATCAGCGTCACCGAGCTGGTCAGCGTCGCCTTCCTCTTCACCGTGCTGGCCTTCCCGGTGCGCGCCATCGGCTGGGTACTGGCCGAGCTGCCGCGCAGCGTCGCCGGCTGGGACCGGGTCCGCCGGGTGCTGGACGCCACCGGCAAGATGCCGTACGGCGACCGCCACCTCGACCCGGCGAATCCCACGCCGGCCACGCTCGCCTTCCACGACGTGCACTTCCGCTACGAGCCGGCCGAGGCGCACCTGCCCGGCGCCGAGGTGCTCGGCGAGGTCTCCTTCAGCGTCCCGGCCGGGAAGACCGTCGCCCTGGTCGGCCCGACCGGAGCCGGCAAGTCGACCGTTACCGCGCTGGCGGTACGCCTGGTCGACCCGCGCGCCGGCCGGGTCACCCTGGACGGTGTCGACGTGCGCGAGCTACGTGCCGACGCCGTCGCCTCGAACGTCGCCCTGGTCGCCCAGGTGCCGTTCGTCTTCGACGACACGGTCCGGGCCAACATCTCCCTCGACCGCCCCGGCATCGACGACGACGACGTGTGGGCGGCGCTGCGGCTGGCCGAGGCCGACGGCTTCGTCGCCGCGCTGCCCGAAGGGCTGGACACCATGGTCGGCGAGCGGGGCACCTCGCTCTCCGGCGGGCAGCGGCAACGGCTCACCCTGGCCCGGGCGTTGGCTGGGCGGCCCCGGCTGCTGGTGCTCGACGACGCGACGAGCGCGGTCGACCCGCGGGTGGAGGCGGCCATCCTGGCCGGGTTGCGCGCCCCGACCGACGGCCGGGCCGCCGCGTCGATCCTGGTCGTCGCCTACCGCCGGGCCACCATCGCGCTCGCCGACGAGGTGATCTACCTGGAGCAGGGGCGGGTGCGGGCCCGGGGTACGCACAGCGAGTTGTTGGCCGCCGTCCCCGGATACGCCGACCTGGTCACCGCGTACGAGCAGGCCGAGCAGGAACGTGAGCAGCAACGCGGGTACGCCGAGGTCAGCCCGTTGACCTCCGGACTGGAAATCGAGGTGGACCGGTGAGCGCGAGGAGTGAGCCGGTGTTGCGAGCCCCGCAGTCGCGAACGTCAGGTGGACCGGTGAGCGCGAGGAGTGAGCCGGTGTTGCGAGCCCCGCAGTCGCGAACGTCAGGTGGTTCGGTGAGCGCGGCGGCGGAACCAGTGCAGCAGAGCGAGTCGACCTGGCGGACGCTGCGCCGGGGTCTCGCGCTCTCCCCGGAGCTGCGGACCGGGCTGGCCGGCACGCTGGTGCTGGCCCTGGTCTACATGGTCGGGCGGGTGGCGGTGCCGGTGGCGGTGCAGCGCGGCATCGACGACGGCATCGTCGGCGGGCTCGACCTGGGCGTGGTCTGGACGGTGGTCGCGGTCACCGCCGCCGTGCTGGTGGTGACCACCGCCTGCGGCTACCTGATGATGCGCCGGCTGTTCACGGTCAGCGAGACCGCCCTGGCCAACGTCCGTACCCGGGCGTTCCGGCACGTGCACGACCTGTCGATGCTGCACCAGCAGTCGGAGCGGCGCGGGTCGCTGGTCTCCCGGGTCACCAGCGACGTCGACCAGATCACCCAGTTCCTCCAGTGGGGCGGCGTGATCCTGCTCGTCAACCTCGGTCAGCTCGTGGTCACCACGGCGGTGATGCTGGCGTACTCCTGGCAGTTGACCCTGGTGGTGCTCGGCGCGTTCGCGCCGGCGGTGCTGCTCATCCGGATTCTCCAGCAGCGCCTCGCCGCGGCCTACGGGCTGGTGCGGCAGCGGACGGGCGCCCTGCTCGGCGCCATCGGCGAGAGCGTCGTCGGGGCACCGGTGATCCGGGCGTACGGCATCGCCGGGCGCACCGCCCAGCGGCTGGACAGCGCGATCGAGAGGCAGCAGAAGGCCCAGCAGCGGGCCATCCGGATCAGCATCATGGGCAGTTCGGTGGGGGAGCTGGCAGCTGGACTGGCGCTGGCCGGCGTGGTGGTCGTCGGCGTCACCCTGGGTGCCGACCGCACCCTGTCCATCGGCCAGCTCACCGCCTTCCTGTTCCTGGTCACGCTCTTCATCCAGCCGGTGCAGATCGCCACGGAGGTGCTCAACGAGGCGCAGAACGCGGTCGCCGGCTGGCGGCGGGTGCTCGACGTGCTCGACGTCGCCCCCGACGTGGCCGACCCGGGCGCGCAGGGGCGGGAGCTGCCGCCCGGCCCGCTGGACATCCGCTTCGCCGGGGTGACCTTCGCCTATCCGGGCGGGCCGCCGGTGCTGCACGACGTCACCCTGGACATCGCGGCCAAGAGCCGGGTCGCGGTGGTCGGTGAGACCGGCAGCGGCAAGACCACCTTCGCCAAACTGCTGACCCGGCTGATGGATCCGACCGCCGGTGAGGTGCTGCTCTCCGGCGTGCCGCTGCACCGGGTGCGGTTCGACTCGCTGCGCTCCCGGGTGGTGATGGTGCCGCAGGACGGCTTCCTCTTCGACGCCACCGTGGGGGAGAACGTACGGTTCGCCCGCCCGGAGCTCACCGACGACGAGCTCACCGTCGCCTTCACCGAGCTGGGGCTGGTGGACTGGCTCGACGGACTGCCGTCGGGCCTGGACACCCCGGTCGGGGAGCGGGGCGAGGCGCTGAGCGTGGGGGAGCGGCAACTGGTCGCGCTGGCGCGGGCGTACGTGGCCGACCCGGACCTGCTGGTGCTGGACGAGGCGACCAGCGCGGTGGACCCGGCCACCGAGGTACGCCTGCAACGCACCCTCGACGCCGTCACCCGGGGCCGGACGACGCTGGCCATCGCGCACCGGCTCTCCACCGCCCAGGCCGCCGACGAGGTGATCGTGGTGGACCGGGGCCGGGTCGTGCAGCGCGGGCCGCACGACGAGCTGGTCCGCGACCCGGAGTCGATCTACGGCCTGCTCTACGCCTCCTGGCTGGAGCAGACCCGCTAGCCCGACCGCCCGGCACCCGGCCGCGTCCGGGCGATCCACCGGCCGGGCGGGCGGCGGCGCTCACCGCGAGTAGTACTCGACCACGAGTTGCTCGTCGCAGATCACCGGCACCTCGTGCCGGGTCGGCTCCCGCAGCAGGGTGACCCGCAAACCGGCCAGGTCGACCGACAGGTACGGCTGCCCGGGCCCGTCGGTGGCGTTGGCCCCGGCGGCGGCGAGCTGGAACGGCAGCCGCTCGCGGCTGCGTTGCCGGACGGCCACCACCTGGCCCGGCCGCAGCCGGTACGAGGGGCGGTCGACCTTCCGTCCGTCGACGGTGAAGTGTCCGTGGGCGACGAGCTGTCGGGCCTGGTAGACGCTGCGGGCCAGCCCGGCCCGGTGCACGACGGCGTCGAGCCGGCGTTCCAGGAGCACGACGAGGGTCTCGCCGGTCTTGCCGGCGGCCCGCGCGGCCTCGTCGAAGGCCCGGCGGAGCTGGACCTCGCTGACGTTGTACTGGTGCCGCAGCCGCTGCTTCTCCAACAGCCGCACCTGGTAGTCGGAGGTGCGGCGGCGGGCACGGCCGTGTACGCCCGGCGGGTAGGGGCGGCGCTCGACGTAGCGGACGCACTTGCGGGTCAGCGGGATGCCGAGGGCCCGGGAGAGCCGGGCCTTGGGTCGGGGGTGGTTCACGGTGGACGTCTCCGCTCGGGTGCTCTAGGGTGCGAGTTAGGTAAGCCTAACCTATGTTGGAGGTGTCCGATGGGACCGAGCCCCGCAGAGATCGTTCGCACCCTGGCCGCGGGCCGGCTTCCCGGCCTGGTGCACCTCGCCCACCGCCCCGGGCCGTTCCACGTCCGGCACGCCACGGACCCCGACGGCCGGGTACTGATGCTCGTGCCGGTGGTCAGCGACCTCGCCGCCGAACTGGCCCCCCACCCGGGCGACGACGTGGCCGTGGTGCTGGACGTGCTGGACCTGCCCCCGGCCGCGGGCGCGCCGTCGCTCGGCCGGGCCTGGGTGTCCGGCTGGGCGGCGCCGGTGACCGGTGCCGAGGCCCGCGCCGCCGCGGCGGACTTCGCCGCCGTCGACCCCACCGGCGACCTGTTCGACGTCGGCACCCGGTTCCGGCTGCACCGCTTCGAGGTGGTCGAGGCCCGGCTGGAGAGCGCCGGCGTGCACCGCATCGACCCGGCGGAGTACGCCGCCGCCGCACCGGACCCGCTGCACCCGGTCGAGGCCGCGCTGCTGGCCGACCTCGCCGACCACCACGGCCCCGAGGTGGCCGGATACCTGCGCCGGCGGCTCGACCTGACCGGCGGCGAGCCGCGCGTGGTGCGCCTGGACCGACACGGCCTGGTGGTGGCGTACGGCGGCCCGGGCGACCGCCGGCGGGCCCGGCTGGCCTTCCCCCGGCCGGTGGCGGACGTGGCGGAGCTGTCCCGGTTGCTGCACCCGATGCTCGTTTCTCGTGGGTTCGAGAAGTCTGAAGCGCCGGCGCGCCGGAACCCTCGGGCGGCCGCCCCCTGATGCCGCAGGCAGTGCCTGCGGTGGCGAGCCGGAGGTCACCGATGCGTTCGGCTGGGCTCGGCGCGGCCGTAGAGTCGCCGCCGTGACCGGCCAACCTCCCGCGACTCGCTGGCCAGACTCGCCCGCATCGGCGCAGCCATCGTCGATGACCAGTTTCAGGCCACCTCAACACGCCGCCTGTCGATACAGTGACTGTCCGGCGCGGAACGGACCGCGCAGTGCTGCCCATTGCAGCAGCATGATGGTCTTCGCATCGGTGATGCGTCCGTCGTGCGTCATGTCGAGCGCCTCCGCGAACGGCAGCTCGACCACGATGATGTCCTCACCCTCGTCGGCCACCCCGCCGCCGGCCCCGGTACGCGTCGCGGGCGTGTACGCGGCGGCGTAGCAGTGCAGCCGTTCGGTCACCGAGCCGGGGCTGGTGTAGACATCGAACACGTGCTCCAGCTCGCCGACCGTGACGCCCAACTCCTCGGCTGCCTCCCGGCGGATCGCCGCGTCGGGGGCGTCGTCGTCGAGGAGCCCGGCCGCCGTCTCCAGCATCATCCCGTCGGGGTGGCCGTTGACGTACACCGGGTAGCGGAACTGGCGGGTGATCAGCACCGTGCCGCGATCGACGTCGTACAGCAGGATGGTCGCGCCGTTGCCCCGGTCGTAGGTCTCGCGTTGTTGCCGGCTCCAGGTGCCGTCGGTATGCCGGTAGTCGAACGTGGTGCGTCGCAGCACGTACCAGCCGCTGGCGAGCAGCTGGACGTCACGGATGACGACGCCGGGGTTTCCGGTGAGGTGGCGCCCGGCCTGGTCCAGGCCGGTGCGACCGCGGGCGTCGGGTACGTCGATGCCCGGCACGCCGGTCGGCCTCGACGGTGTGACTGGCTCGACCAGCGCGGTCCCGGTGCGCACGCCACTCATGCCGCGACACCCGGCACGTCGGCGACGTCGTAGTACACCGGCAGTCCGCGCTCCCGCGCGATGGCCACATCCTGATCGGCGCCGGTCGACGCTCCGGGTAGCCGCAGTACCGCGTCGCAGTGTTGCAGCAGCCGCTGCGCGGTGGGGTAGAGCACGTCCTGCGCCAGCGGGTCACCGACGCCGTCGGCACCCGCGCCCCGCAGCACCGGAAGGGCGACCCACTCGCCGATCATCGGGACGTGCCCGGCCTGGAAGATCGGCCAGGCCGCCTCCTCCAGCCGGCGTAGGTTCGCCGCGAGCAGATCGGGGTGGTCGTTGGTGCCCGACCGGTACGGGCCGGCAATGAGGATCATCAGGGGTTTCGCTGTGGTCATGAACATGAGATTATCGGGAGATCGTGCAGAAACAAAGAAGATTGTGAAGGAACGTGCATGCTGGCTGCGCAACGTCGTGACCTCCTGCTGGACCGGCTGCGCCGGGACCGGCGGGTCGTCGCCAAGGACATCGCGACCGAACTCGGCATCTCGGAGGACACAATCCGCCGCGACCTGCGCGACCTGGCCGCGATGGGGCTGTGTCAACGGGTGTACGGCGGCGCGTTACCAGCCTCCCCGGCGGTGGCCGACTACCCGACCCGCCGCCAGGTTGGGGTGGACTCCAAGGGGCGGGTCGCCGCCGCCGCCGCCGCGCTGATCCAGCCCGGCACAACGGTCATCGTCGACGGCGGCACCACCGCCCTCGCGGTCGCCCGTATCCTGCCCGCCGCGCTGCGGGCCACCGTGGTCACCCACAGTCCCACCGTGGGTGCCGCGCTCGCCGAGCACCCGAATGTCGAGGTGTACCTGCTCGGTGGTCGGCTCTTCAAGCACTCGGTGGTCGCCTGCGGCGCCGCCGCGGTGGAGGCCGCGCAGGCGGTCAACGCGGACCTGTTCCTGCTCGGCGTCACCGGGGTCCACCCCGATGCCGGCCTGACCACCGGTGACGCTGACGAGGCCGCGATGAAACGAGCACTCGCCCAGCGGGCGGCCGACACCTACGTGCTGGCGAGCGCGGAAAAGATCGGCGCGGCGTCGCGCTTCGCGGTCCTTCCGCTGACCGCCGTCGCGGGCATCATCAGCGACGCACCGCCGGAGGACGACACCCTGCGGCGGCTCGTGGAGGGCGGCGTGCCGATCGTCCATGCCTGATGTGCGGGTCAGCAGTCGTAGTGGTGCTCGCGCAGCAACCGCTCGACCGTCGCCGGATCCGGACTGTCGCCGCCCCAGCCGTCGACGTCCCGGTCGTCGACCTCCTCGATCTGCCAGTGGTCACCACGCAGCGACCGGTCGTTGTACGCCGGATGCCGCAGGACGACCTCGCAGGTCGCCGGGTCGGTGTCGGTGTTGACCCGCCACGCGAAGGTGTAGGCGACGGTGCTGCGGCGCTCACGGTTCTTCCGCAGGGACTTCTTCACCTCCGGGGACACCGCCACCGAGGTGAAGCCAGCCCGGGTCAGCTTGTCGGCGTACTCCCGCCCGGCGTCGCCCTCGCTGCCGCACGCCGTGCCGCCCACCAGCACGACGAGCGTCATGCCCACCACGGCGAACCTGCTGCTTCCCATCTGGCCTCCCGCCTGCGTACCCGTTGTCCGCGCCGGCCGCGGCGTCGTCACGGTAGACGGTCGCCACAACGCCGCCGGCCCTCAGGCGCGACGGCCGCCCGGCGGATCCGGCAGCTCGCCGGTGAGATAGCGCTGCACCGTGGGGCCCACCGCCGCGACCAGTGCCTCCGGGGCGGCGGAGGCGACCGGCTCCAACCGGACGACGTAGCGCATCATGGCCAGTCCGATCATCTGGGAGGCCACCAGCGAACCGCGCAGCGGCAGCTCGGCCGGGTCGATCGAGAGCTGGTCGAGCACCCGGCGCAGCACCTGGGTGACCAGGAACTCGCGCAGCAGCCGGGCGGTCCACTCGTTGGCGACCGCCGAACGGAGCAGGGCCACCGCTGCCGCGCCGGCCGGCGAGTCCCACACCGTGAGGAACATCCGCACCAGCCGTTCACCCACCGTGTCCCGGTCACCGGACAGCACGGCGGGCAGCAGCTCCGCCGGGTCCACCGAGATGTCGATGGTGGCCCGGAAGAGCTGCTCCTTGGTGCCGAAGTAGTGGTGCACCAACGCCGGGTCGACGCCCGCGGCCGCCGCGATCACCCGGATGGAGGCCGCGTCGAATCCGCGCTCGGCGAAGGCCGTGCGGGCCGCCGCGAGGATCACCTCCCGGGTGTCCGGGTTGCCGGGGCGCCGGCCCGAACGTCGCGGACTCATCCGCTGCGCCGCCGCAGGGTCGCCGCCGCCAGCACCAGGGCCACCACGGCGGTGCCGGCCACGATCGCCACGTCCCGCCACATCGTGCCGGTCGGTTCGGCGTGCGCGCCGACCTCCTGCAGCGCCTCGACCGCGTACGACAGGGGCAGCGCGTCGCTGACCGCCTGGAGCCAGCCGGCCATCTCCCCACGCGGCACGAACAGCCCGCAGAGCAGCATCTGCGGCAGTACCACCACCGGCATGAACTGCACCGCCTGGAACTCGGTACGGGCGAAGGCGCTGCACAGCAGACCGAGCGCGACCGCCAGCACCGCGTTCACCGCGGCGATCAGGACCACCAGCCAGGCGTTGCCCGCGGTGTCCAGACCGAACAGCCAGTACGCCGCGGCCGAGGCGATCGCCGCCTGCGCCGCGCCGGCCAGGCCGAAGGCGATGCCGTAGCCGAAGAGCAGGTCGAGCTTGCCCAACGGGGTGGTGAGCAGGCGCTCCAGTGTCCCGCTGGTGCGTTCGCGGAGCATCGCGATGCTGGTCACCAGGAACATGATGACGAACGGGAAGAAGCCGAGCATCACCAGGGCCACCCGGTCGAAGAACGACGGCTGCCCGGGCGGGGTCGGTTGGTCGACGTACATGAAGTAGACCAGGGTCAGCAGCGCGGTCGGCACCACCACGAGCAGCGCCACGGTGCGCCGGTCGTGGCGCAGTTGGCGCAGGATGCGCCCGGTGGTGGCGGTCAGGATCCTCGGGTTCACGGTGCCTCCTTCGGTTCGCGGCTGCGGGGCTCGCAGGATCGGCTCACTCCTCGCGCTCACGGTGCCTCCTTCGGTTCGCGGCTGCGGGGCTCGCAGGATCGGCTCACTCCTCGCGCTCACGGTGCCTCCTCCACCCGCGGCGGGGGTGCCTGCCCTTCCCGGGCCTCGTTCGCGCGGATCAACCGCAGGAACGCCTCCTCCAGGTCGTCGACGCCGGTGCGGGCGCGGACCGCGTCCGGGGTGTCGTCGGCGACCAGCCGGCCCTGCCGGATCAGCAGCAACCGGTCGCAGCGGGCTGCCTCGTCCATCACGTGGCTGGAGACCAGCAGGGTCGTGCCGGCGGCGGCCAGCGCGTGGAACCGGGCCCACAGCTCGGCGCGCAGGACCGGATCCTGCCCGACGGTCGGCTCGTCGAGGACGATCACCTCCGGCTCGCCGACCAGGACGCACGCCAGTGAGGCACGGCTGCGTTGCCCGCCGGAGAGGGTGTTGACGAGCTGGTGGGCCGCCGTGCCCAACCCGACGTCGGCCACGGCCTGGTCGGCGTCGGCTGCCCGCCGGCCGTGCAGGGCCGCGAAGTAGCGGGCGTTCTCCCGCACGGTCAGATCGCCGTACACGCTCGGTGCCTGGGTCAGGTAGCCGACCTGGTGCCGCAGCGGTGTCGCGCCGGCCGGCTGGCCCAGCACTGTCACGCTCCCACCGCCGATGACCTGCACCCCGACCACCGCGCGCAGCAGGGTCGTCTTGCCGCTGCCGCTGGGACCGAGCAGCCCGGTCACCGAGCCGCGCGGCACCGCGCAGCTGATGCCGTGCAGCACCCGTCGTCGGCCTCGGTCGACGACCAGGTCGCGGATCGCGATCGCGTCCTGCACCGTTCACCTCCAGATAAATTCATCATCCGTTGAACTCAACACTAGATGAATTCACTGGACGCCCGCAACGGGTTGACTTCGAGGGCACTCGAACTGGAAGCCTTGGCAGCCGTGGACATCGCTGCACGGGAACGAGGGCTGTCCGTCAGTGAGGCGGCGGCCCGGGTTGGCCTGACCACCTACACGTTGCGCTGGTACGAGCAGGAGGGCCTGGTCGCCCCGGTGGGCCGGGACTCCGCCGGCCGTCGTCGGTACGGCGACGCGGACCTGCGCTGGCTGGTCCTGCTCACCCGGCTACGCCGGACCGGGATGCCGGTGCGCGACATGCGCCGGTACGCCGAGCTGGCCCGGCTGGGGGACCGGACGTTGGGTGCGCGACGGGCGCTGTTCGAGGCGCACCGGGACCGGGTACTGGCCCGGATGGCCGAACTGGAGGAGGACCTCAAGGTGCTGGACTTCAAGATCGACAATTACCGCAGGGCCGAGGAGGGGCGATGATCCGCCGACGGATGGGGGCCGGTGGGCCCGAGGTTTCCGCCATCGGGCTGGGCTGCATGGGCATGAGCTTCGGCTATGCCGGCCGCGACGACGCCGAGTCGACCCGTACCCTGCACCGCGCCCTCGATCTGGGCGTCGACCACCTCGATACCGCTGACATGTACGGCGCGGGGGCAAACGAGCGGCTGCTCGCCCCGGTCGTGCAGGCTCGCCGTGACGAGGTCTTCCTGGCCACCAAGTTCGGCAACCGTTTCCGCGGCGACGGCTCCGGCGGCACCTCCGCCCCCGGCGCGTACGTCGACAGCAGTGCCGCCTGGGCCCGTGAGGCGTGCGACGCCTCGCTGGACCGGCTCGGGGTGGACCGCATCGACCTGTACTACCTGCACCGGCGCGACCCGGCCACGCCGATCGAGGAGACGGTGGACGCCATGGCCGACCTCGTCCGGGCCGGCAAGGTGCGGCTGCTCGGCCTGTCGGAGATCAGCCCGGCCACCCTGCGTGCCGCGCACGCCGTGCACCCGATCGCGGCGGTGCAGATGGAGTACTCCCTGTTCACCCGGGAGGTGGAGGGGGAGATGCTGGACACCTGCCGGGAACTGGGGGTGGCCCTGGTGGCGTACTCGCCGGTCGGGCGAGGGCTGCTCACCGGCGCGATCACCGGCCGGGACCAACTCGCCGCCGACGACTGGCGAGCCGGTGTCCCGAGGTTCGCCGAGGGCAACATCGAGGCCAACCTCCGGCTCGTGGCGGCGGTCCGCGAGGTGGCCGGGGAAATCGGCTGCACCCCCGCCCAGGCGGCACTGGCCTGGCTGCTGGCCCAGGGTGAGGACGTCCTGCCCATCCCGGGCACCAAGCGGGTGCGTTGGCTGGAGGAGAACGTGGCGGCGGCCGACCTGCGGCTCACCGACGAGCAGCAGGCCCGGTTGCGCGCAGCGGTGCCCGCCGAGGCTATCGCCGGCGAAAGGTACCCGGAGGCAGGAATGCGAACGGTCGGGCACTAGCCTTCGGAGTCGGACAGGGTGTCCGTCAACGGGCATTGCGGTGTGTTTCGCCGTGCGGCAGGATGGCGAAGTGGATCACGGGCCGTCGGAAAGCTCCTTCCTCGCCCATTGGACGAACCGGCTCCGTGCCACCGCCGAGCGACCCGTGGTCGGCATCCTGCTCCGGGGCAGCCATGCCCGCCGCGCCGCCACCGCGCACAGCGACGTCGACCTCGACGTGCTCGTCGACGATTGCACCGCCCCGCACCGGCCCGGCGCGGCGGGTCACACCGCCGCGCCGTACGCCGCCCGGCAGGCGTACCTCGCCGAGTTGGACGGGCGGCTCGTGCACGTCTCGGTCTCCGCCCGGGACGTCCGCTCCTGGGTCGACCGGCTCGGTGAGCCGGCCGACTGGGCGTTCGGCCTGCCGGTCGCCACGCCCGTCCGACTGCTCTGGGCCGAGGACGACTGGCGGTCCCGGATCGACCTGCCGGTGCTCTGCCAGCCCGCCGACCAGCCCCGGCTGGAGGAACTGGTCGCCACCCTCGGCAAGGTGGCCTCCGCCCGGGCCGCCGCGGACCCGCTCGGGGTCCGGCTGGCCGCCGCCGACCTGGCCCGGCTCTGCCCCTCGGTGCTGCGGCTGGCCAACCCCGGGGTCCGGGTGGTCTCCCGCCGTGCCGCCTTCGCCGCCGCCCTCACCCTGCCGGTCGCCCCACCCGGCTACCGCGACGACATGCTGCTCTGCCTCGGGCTGCATCCCGGCGCCACCGGCCGGCTCGCCACCGCCGCCGCCCGCCTGGTCGCGGGGGTCGTCCCGCTGATCCGCCCGTACGCCGGCCGGATCGCCGAGGTCGCCGGTGCCGACCTGGCCGCCGCGCTCGCCGACGGCCGGCTGGACCGCTACGTCGCCCAGCTCGGCCGGGCGGCCCGTCAGGTCGGGGACGGCCCGCAGCTGCCCACACCGCGTGCGGGAGAATGGCGGACTGTGCCTGTACCCGAGTCTCCCGTGACCGGCGGAGTCCCCGCCGGCGCAGCTCGCCCCTCCCGCCTCGACCCGGCCGTCGCCGCCCGGCTGCGCCGCACCCCCGACGGCCTGGTGGCCGCGGTGGTGCGCCAGCACGACACCGGCGAGGTGCTGATGGTCGCCTGGATGGACGACGAGGCGCTGCACCGCACGCTGACCACCGGCCGGGCCACCTACTGGTCGCGCAGCCGACAGGAATACTGGGTCAAGGGGGCCACCTCCGGCCACCACCAGTACGTCCGCTCGGTCGCCCTGGACTGCGACGGCGACGCGCTGCTGGTCAGCGTCGACCAGGTCGGAGCGGCCTGCCACACCGGCAACCGCACCTGCTTCTTCACCGAACTGCCGGTCAGCGCCGAAGGAGCCTCCTCATGACCGACGGCACGATCCACCCCGACCCGGGCGCCTTCGCCGAGCTGGCCACCCGCTGGCGGGTGGTGCCGGTCACCCGACGGCTGCTGGCCGACGCGGAGACCCCGGTCGGTGTCTACCGCAAACTCGCCGGCGGCCCCGGCACGTTCCTGCTGGAGTCGGCCGAACAGGGCGTCGGGTCGGCCGGCACGGCCTGGTCCCGCTACTCCTTCATCGGGGTGCGCAGCAGCGCCACCCTGGTCGAGCGGGACGGGGTCGCCGTCTGGACGGGCCACCCGCCGGCCGGCGTGCCAGCCTCCGGCAACCCGGTGGCCGTGCTGCGGGAGACCGTCGCGGCACTCGCCGGCCCGGCCCAGGATCCGGCCGCGGGCCTGCCGCCGCTGACCGGCGGCATGGTCGGCTACCTCGGCTACGACCTCGTCCGGCGCTTCGAACGGCTGCCCGAGTTGACCGAGGACGACCTCGGCCTGCCGGAGCTGGGCATGATGCTCGCCACCGACCTGGTGGTGCTGGACCACTACGACGGCTCGGCGATCCTGGTCGCCAACGCGGTGCTGCCCCCGGCCGACGCCCCCGACCGGGACGCGCAGGTCGTGGCGGCGTACCACCACGCGGTGGGGCGGTTGGACGCGATGACCACCGCACTGTCCCGACCGATACCACCGATGATCTCCACGGTCGACCGCCCGGCGACGGACGCGGTGGTCAGCCGGACTCCCGACGGGGGCTACCTCAAGGCGGTCGAGGAGGCCAAGGAGGCGATCCGGGCCGGGGAGTGCTTCCAGATCGTGTTGGCCCAGCGGTTCGAGCGGGACACCCACGCCGACCCGTTGGAGGTCTACCGGGTGCTGCGCACCACCAACCCCAGCCCCTACATGTACCTGCTGCGCTTCGACGGCTTCGACATCGTCGGCTCCTCGCCGGAGGCGCACCTCAAGGTCAGCGCCGGCCCGGACGGTGAGCGGCAGGCCCTGCTGCACCCGATCGCCGGCACCCGGCCCCGGGGCGCCACCCCGGACGCCGACGCCCAGCTCGCCGTCGAGCTGCTGGCCGACCCGAAGGAACGCGCCGAGCACGTGATGCTGGTCGACCTGGGCCGCAACGACCTGGGACGGGTCTGCCGGCCGGGGACGGTGCAGGTGCCGGAGTTCGCCACCATCGAGCGGTACAGCCACGTCATGCACATCGTCTCCACGGTGGTGGGCACGCTGCGCGAGGATCGCACCGCCTTCGACGCCCTCGCCGCCACCTTCCCCGCCGGCACCCTGTCCGGTGCCCCGAAGGTCCGCGCCATGGAGATCATCGAGGAACTGGAGCCGGTCCGGCGTGGCATCTACGGTGGCACCGTCGGCTACTTCGGCTTCGGTGGCGACCTCGACATGGCGATCGCCATCCGCACCGCGCTGATCCGCGACGGTCGGGCGTACGTGCAGGCCGGGGCCGGTGTGGTGGCCGACTCCGACCCGGCCGCGGAGGAGCAGGAGACCCGGAACAAGGCCGCCGCGGTGCTCGCCGCCATCGCCGCCGCCGAGACCCTGCGGCCGGCCCGGTGAGCGCAACCGGAGACGCCGCGACACCCGCGCCGAGCGGCGGCGCGCCGACCGTCCGGGGACGGCGTGAGTTGGCGTACGCGGTGCTGCTCTGCCTGGCCGGCGCGGGTCTGGCCGTCTGGGCGGCGACCCGCCCCTGGGCGGTGGAGGTGACCGCCCGGGGCGGCCTGCCGCCGATCCGACAGGACCGTTCCGGCGCACAGCTGCTGCCCTGGCTGTCCGCGCTGGCCCTGGTCGAGCTGGCCGGCGGCGGTGCGGTGCTGGCCACCCGGGGGCGGGTTCGGCGGCTGCTCGGCGTACTGCTGGCCCTGCTCGGCCTGGCCGTGGCGGCCGGCGGCGGCTACGGGCTGACCGCCGGCTTCGTCGGCGAGGTCAGCCGGCAGTGGCCGGCGCTGTGCCTGCTCGGCGGGCTGCTCGCGGCGGCCGGCGGCGGGTTGGCCGCGTGGCGCGGCGACCGCTGGCCCGCGATGGGTGCCCGCTACGAGCGCCGGACCCACCCCGAGCCGACGCCCGACGGGCGGCCGGCCGCACAGCGCAGCACCCGGGAGACGTGGGACGCGCTCGACCGGGGTGAGGACCCGACGGTCAGCTGACCGGCTGCCGCAGCTCGTGGCGCTCCCGGGCCGCGGCACGGGCGGCGGCCAGTTCGGCGACGAGCCGGTCGAGTTCGGCGCGCTGGTCGGCGCGGGCCCGGTCGGCGCAGACCGCCTCCCAGGCGTTGCCCCGGGCGGTGCGCACCCGGCCGTCACCGACGACCGCGCGTTCGAGGGTGTGCACCACCCCGACAGCGAGGGAGGCGACGGTCCGGGAGATGGTCGTGAAGCCGAGGGTGGAATTCGGTCCCGTAGTGCTCATGGTCACTCCGCACGAGAAGTCCGACGGTCGGCAGGCCCGCCTCACGAGTCTGCCCGAATCCAGGCTGCCCGGTACACGTTTCGCCGTGGTGACGGGCAGATCAACTGTCCAACGGCACGGCCGTCCCCGGTAGGTCCGTTCGTCCTTGAGCTTGGTCACACCATCGACTGCCGTCGCCGTGCTGCGGGACCCCGCACCAGTGTGCTGTCATGGTCCATGGGCTTCAATCGATGGCTTGAACGGCGGCAGGCAGGCTCACCGGATGACCTGCGTCGATCGTCCCGGTGGCGCTGCGTGACATCGTGTTCACCGGAAGTCGGTCATCATGCCACAGCCCATTTCGTGAGGAGCGCCATACCCCCGGCACGTGCGGCCAGGTGACGCCACCTAGCATCGGCCCATGACACCCGGAGAGGGGAGTCCGTTGGTGACTGCAGACCATGCGCACGCGGAAGGGGACGAGCCCGGCCGGGCAACGTCCGGAAGCGTGCTCGACGAGATCCTGACCGGCGTCCGCGAGGACGTGGCGCGGCGACAGGCGCAGGTTCCGCTGGAGCGGATCCGTGAGCTGGCCGCCGCGGCACCGCCGCCGCTGGACGCGTACGCCGCCCTGCGCAAGCCCGGCGTGGCGGTGATCGCCGAGGTCAAGCGCTCCTCGCCGTCCAAGGGCCGGCTGGCCGAGATCGCCGACCCGGCCGACCTCGCCGGCCAGTACGCCGCCGGCGGCGCCCGCGCGATCAGCGTGCTGACCGAGGGGCGCTGGTTCGGCGGCTCGCTCGACGACCTCGCCGCCGTCCGGGCCGCCGTGCAGGTGCCGGTGCTGCGCAAGGACTTCGTCGTCTCCAGCTACCAGGTGCACGAGGCCCGGGCGCACGGTGCCGACCTGGTGCTGCTGATCGTCGCGGCGTTGGAGCAGAACGCGCTGGTCGGGCTGCTGGAGCGGATCGAGTCGCTCGGCATGTGCGCACTGGTCGAGGTGCACACCGAGGAGGAGGCCGACCGGGCACTGGAGGCCGGCGCGCAGGTGATCGGGGTCAACGCCCGGGATCTGCGTACCTTGGAGGTCGACCGGGCCGTCTTCGAACGGATCGCGCCCGGCCTGCCCAGCAACGTGGTCAAGATCGCCGAGTCGGGGGTGCGGGGCCCGCACGACTTGATCCGGTACGCCTCGGCCGGCGCCGACGCCGTCCTCGTCGGGGAGGGCCTGGTCACCCAGAAGAGCCCCCGGGAGGCGGTCGCCGAGCTGGTCAACGCCGGGAACCACCCGGCCACGCCGCGCCCGGTGCGCTGAGCCATCCGCAGTTCCCCCCGCACCGAGAGGACACCGCGATGAGCACCGACACCTCGACCCCGCCCGGGCAGGTTCCCGACGCCGCCGGTCACTTCGGTCGGTACGGCGGCCGGTTCGTGCCGGAGGCGCTGGTCGCGGCGCTGGACGAGCTGGACGCGGCGTACCGCAAGGCGATGGCCGACGAGGACTTCCTCGCCGAGTTCGACGCCCTGCTGCGCGACTACGCGGGCGGCCCGTCGCTGCTCTACTCCGCGCGGCGATTTTCGGCGAAGGCCGGCGCGCGGGTCCTGCTCAAGCGGGAGGACCTCAACCACACCGGGGCGCACAAGGTGCGCAACGTGCTGGGCCAGGCGCTGCTCACCAGGCGGATGGGCAAGAAGCGGGTGATCGCCGAGACCGGCGCCGGGCAGCACGGGGTGGCCACCGCCACCGCCGCCGCCCTGTTCGACCTCGAATGCGTCGTCTACATGGGCGAGGTCGACACCCGGCGGCAGGCGCTCAACGTGGCCCGGATGCGGATGCTGGGCGCCACGGTGATCCCGGTGACCACCGGATCGCGGACCCTCAAGGACGCGATGAACGAGGCGATGCGCGACTGGGTCGCCAACGTCGACGACACCCACTACCTGATCGGCACCGCCGCCGGCCCGCACCCGTTCCCGGAGATGGTCCGCGACTTCGTCCGGGGGATCGGCGTCGAGGCCCGCCAGCAGTGTCTCGACCTGACCGGCGCGCTGCCGGACGCGGTCGCGGCCTGCGTCGGCGGTGGCTCCAACGCGCTGGGCATCTTCCACGCCTTCGTTCCCGACACGGGCGTGCGGCTCTACGGCTTCGAGGCCGGCGGCGAGGGGATGGAGACCGGCCGGCACGCGGCCAGCATCACCGGCGGCAGCTCGGGGGTGTTGCACGGCACCCGCACGTACGTGCTCCAGAACGAAGACGGCCAGACGATCGAGTCGCACTCGATCTCCGCCGGCCTGGACTACCCGGGTGTCGGCCCCGAGCACGCCTGGCTGCACGACAGCGGCCGGGCCCGTTACCTGCCGGTGACCGACGCCGAGGCGATGGCCGCGTTCGAGCTGCTCTGCCGCACCGAGGGGATCATCCCGGCGATCGAGAGTTCGCACGCGCTCGCCGGTGCCCTGAAGATCGCCCCGCAGCTCGCCGCCGAGCTGGGCCGGGAGCCGGTCATCGTGGTCAACCTCTCCGGGCGGGGCGACAAGGACGTGCACACCGCCGGCGAGTACTTCGACATCCTCGACAAGGAGTGACGAGCGTGAGCCGGATCGGGGTGGCCTTCGACAAGGCCCGCGCCGACGGGCGGGGCCTGCTGGTCGGCTGCATGCCGGCCGGCTTCCCGACCGTCGAGGGCAGCATCGCCGCGATGACCGCGATGGTGGAGTCGGGTGTGGACGTCATCGAGGTGGAGATTCCCTACTCCGACCCGGTGATGGACGGCCCGGTGATCCAGAAGGCCAGCGACATCGCTCTCGCCGGTGGCGTCCGCACCTCGGACACCTTGCGCATCATCGAGGCGGTCGCGGCCACCGGCGCCCCGGTGGTCACCATGACCTACTGGAACCCCATCGAGCAGTACGGCGTCGACGCCTTCGCCCGCGACCTGGCCGCCGCCGGTGGCACCGGTCTGATCACTCCCGACCTCATCCCCGAGGAGGCCGGCGAGTGGCTGGCCGCCTCGGACGCGTACGGCCTGGACCGCACGTTCCTGGTCTCGCCGTCGTCGACCGACGCCCGGGTACGGATGACCACCGCGCACTGCCGGGGCTTCGTCTACGCCACCGCCATCATGGGGGTGACCGGAGCCCGGGCGCAGACGTCGCAGGCCGCGCCGGTGCTGGTCTCCCGGGTCCGTGAGGTCACCGACCTGCCGGTCGGGGTCGGCCTCGGGGTCGGCACCGGCGCCCAGGCCGCCGCCGTCGCCGGGTACGCCGACGGTGTCATCGTGGGCAGCGCCCTGATCCGCTGTCTGCTCGACACCGCGGATCTGGCGGACGGGCTGACCGCCCTGCGTACCCTCAGCGCCGAGCTTGCCGACGGCGTCCGCAACCCCGTCCGCTGACCCACCACGCCACTCGGCGCGTGTGTCGGCCCGGCCGCGTCCGGTCCGCGTCGGCGGCGTACGGCGACCACCAGCCCGGCCCGGTCCGCGCCCGACGAGACGATCCTGTCCGTGCCGCGTGATCGAGCCTGCCGTGCCATTGACCGGCTCCGTTTGCGGCACCTTGCGGTCTCTCGGGCCGTGGACACCGCGAGGTGCCGCAGGCCGAGTTGACCATGGACGGGGACAGCGCATCTGGCGCTGGCCGAGTGGAGATTGGGCGAAGGCGTCGGGCATGGGACCGGTGGACGGTAGGCCCAGGCGTGGGGCGTCGGGCCGACGTCGGACCGATCGGCGCGCGGATCGGTGCGGACCGGGGTGCCGCGGTGGCGGTCCGCAACGGTAGCCTGTGCAGCCGTGACCCTCGCCTCGACCGTCCCGCAGGCGGCCCTGCCGAGCCCGACCACCGCCGTGTGGCAGCTCGGGCCGGTGCCGATCCGGGCGTACGCGCTCTGCATCATCCTCGGCATTGTGGTGGCCTGCTGGGTCACCGAGCGCCGGTTGCGTCAACGCGGGGTGGCCCCCGGCGCGGTGCTCGACATCGCGGTCTGGGCCGTCCCGTTCGGCATCGTCGGGGCCCGGATCTACCACGTGATCACCTCGCCGGAGAAGTATTTCGGTGCCGGCGGTGAGCCGCTGAAGGCGTTCGCCATCTGGGAAGGCGGTCTCGGTATCTGGGGCGCGGTCGCCGGTGGCGCGGTCGGCGCCTGGATCGCCGCCCGCCAGTTGGGCCTCCCGCTCACCGTGGTGGCCGATGCGCTCGCCCCCGGCCTGCCGCTGGCACAGGCCGTCGGGCGGCTCGGCAACTGGTTCAACAACGAGCTCTACGGTGGCCGGACCACGCTGCCCTGGGGCCTGGAGATCCACAAGATGGACCCGGTCAACCCCGGCCACGCGCTGCGCGACGACGCCGGGCAGCCGATCCTGCTGCCCGGGCTCTACCACCCGACCTTCCTCTACGAGGCGATCTGGAACATCGGCGTCGCCGCCCTGGTCTTCGTCCTGGACCGCCGACTCAAACTGGGCAAGGGTCGGGCCTTCGCGCTGTACGTGATGGGCTACACCGCCGGTCGCTTCTGGATCGAGATCATGCGTACCGACGAGGCGAACCGCATCCTCGGGGCCCGGATCAACGTGTGGACCGCCGCCCTGGTGTTTCTCGGCGCGCTGATCTACTTCCTGCGGGTGCGTGGCCCCCGCGAGTACCTGGTCCCGGTGGGCGTCCCCGTCGCGGCCCCGCCACCCGGCGGAGACGTCTCCCAGGTCGACCTCTCCCGCACCGGGAACGGCCCGCGGGCTGCCGCGCCCGAGGGATACCGGACGGTGAGCGAGGAGCAGTTCCGGGCGTACCAGGAGACCGGCGAGGTCCCCGACGAACCCGCCGCCACGCCGCCCACGGCGACCGGCGCGGACGCCGCGGACCTCGGGACGCCGGCTGCCGACACCGATGAGCAGGCCCCCGGGGACGAAGCCCGGGCGACGCGGGCCCAGGACGCCGCCGATGCGATGCCGGCCGCCACCGCCGACCGGGACGGCCCGTCGGGTACGGCCGGCGCCGGACCCGCCGACCGGGAACGCTGAGCGGGGGACGGGGATGCGGACCGCGGTGGTGGTCGGTGCCGGACTCGGCGGGTTGGCGGTGGCCGGCGCGCTGGCCCGCTCCGGCTGGCAGGTCACCCTGCTGGAACGGTCGGGCCGGGTCCGACCCGAACCCACCGCCGTGGTGCTCTGGCCCAACGGGGTCCGCGCACTGCAGGCGCTCGGCCTCGGCGCGGGCCTGGACGCGATCGTCACCGCCGTGCCCGACGGCGGGGTACGCCGCCCCGACGGCCACTGGTTGGTGCAGCCGCGGCCCACTCCGGCGGACCGGATGCCGGTGGTGGTGCACCGCGAGGATTTGCACGACGCCCTCATCGCCGGCCTCGGCGACCGGGCGGAGCTGCGTACCGGGGTGGCCGTGGACACCGTGCAGGTCCGGCCGGGGCAGCGTCCGGCGGTCGGTGCCGGCGGCCACCTCGTCGAGGCCGATCTGGTGGTCGCCGCGGACGGCGTCGACAGCGCGGTACGCCGACGGCTCGCCCCCGAGGCCACGGTCGTCAGCTCCGGCTCCGCCTCCTGGCGAGCGGTGATCCCCTGGTACCGGGCACCGAGGTTCCCGGCCGACCAACCGCTCGGCGGGGAGGTGCTCGGCGCCGGCTACCGGTTCGTCGCCGCCTCGCTGGGGGAGCGCGGGTCATCCGGGGCCTCCCGCCGGGGCGGCGTCTACTGGGTGGCCACCGCCGCCGGCGCACCCCGACCGGAGCCGCCCGAAACCCAGCTCGCCCTGCTGCGGCGCTGGTACGCCGGCTGGCCGGCCCCCGTCGGCGCGTTACTGGAGGCCACCGAGCCGGACGACCTGGTCCAGCAGGAGGTACGCGAGCTACGCCCGCTGCCCCGGGCGTACGGCTTCCCGGTCGGTCCGGGCGGCGTCGTGCTGCTCGGTGACGCCGCGCACGCCATGCCGCCGCACCTGGGGCAGGGCGCCTGCCTGGCCTTCGAGGACGCGGCGACCCTGGCGTCGCTGCTGCGCGAGTCGACGCTGCCCGACGCCCTGCAGGCGTACGACCGCTTGCGCCGCCCCCGCGCCGCGACCGTGGTGCGGCAGACCCGCCGTATGTCGGCGGTCCTCCAGGCCCGGGGTCGGCTGGCCCTGCGGGCCCGTGACGCCGCCCTGGGCACGATCAGCCCTCGCCTGCTCTCCAGCGCCGCGTCCGCCGCCGCCCAGTGGCGTCCTCCGTCCCCCTCCTGACCCGAACCCGTCCGGGGCGGGGTCAGATCAGGGCGGTGGGTTCGGCGATGCAGGCGGTGCCGATGCGGCGGAAGCCGACCCGCAGGTAGACCCGGGCGATGTCCTCGCTGCCGGCGGAGAGGAAGACCAGGTCGGTGCCGGCGGCGAGCAGTGCGCGGGCGAGGGTTGCGGTGACCGCCGCGCCCAGGCCCCGGTGACGGGCGGCCGGCAGCGTGGCGACGCCGGCGATCTCGGCCACGTCGCCGACCCGCATCGCCATGCCGCTGGCGAGGGCGCCCTGCTCGGGGGTCCAGGCCAGCGCGGAGAGCCGCCGGCCGTCGACGATCCGGGCCCGTTCCTCGTCGAGGGCACTCACGTCGAGCGTGGGCACGGCGGCATCACGGGCGGCCGGGCCGGCCTCACCGCGTGCGGTGCCGGCGGCGGCGAAGCCGACCGTGGCCACCGCGCGCCGGGCGGCCACGTCGGCCGCGAAGTCGGGCGCCTCGGGGTCCAGCAGCCGCACCGGTACGTCGGTGAGCGTGCCCGGGTCGGGCAGCGCGGTCGGGTCGAGCACCATCAGCGGTGCCTCCAGGACGTTCAGCCCGGCCGCGCGGGCGACGGCGAGCAGGTCCGGAGTGGTCTCGTGGACCCACTCGAAGGACTCGGGCAGGCCCAGTTCCCGCTGCCGTTCCCGGACCGCGACCACATCGGCCAGCGACGGCGGCGCGGTGGCGTCGAGACGGGGTCGGGCGTAGAACGGCCAGCCGGCCCCGTCCCGGACGAAGAGCACCAGGGCACCGTGTTCCTCGCCACGGGCGGCGTCTCTGGGCACCGCGTCGTAGAAGCGTTCCAACCGGACGAACAGGTCGCGCTGGGTAGGATCCACCGCGCGAGACTACACGTCCCAGACTCTGGACGGTGTGATCAATCCGCACTGGCCTTGCATGGGTCGCCCTAACGTAGACTCAATAGACCGCTGAGGGCCGACGTCGTCCCGACCATGATCCAACCTGAGTGACGACAGGAGGCCCGGTGGCCTTTCCGTACCCTCACAGCCCGCAGTCGGCCCCGTCCCCGGCCGGTCTCTACGACCCGGCCAACGAGCACGACGCGTGCGGCGTGGCCTTCGTCGCGGACCTGTACGGCCGGCGCTCCCACGCGGTGGTGGCTGGCGGCCTTGACGCGCTCTGCCGCCTGGACCACCGGGGCGCGCGGGGCGCGGAGCACAACACGGGCGACGGCGCGGGGATCATGATCCAGGTTCCGGACGCCTTCCTGCGCGCGGTGGTGGAGTTCCCGCTCCCACCGGCCGGCCAGTACGCCACCGGGCTGGTCTTCCTGCCCGACGACGACGCCGCCGAGGCGCGTGCTCGGCAGGTGGTCGAGAAGTACGCCCTGGTCGAGGGGGCCGAGGTGCTCGGCTGGCGGGACGTGCCGACCAATCCCGGCGGGCTGGGGGAGACCGCGCTTCAGGCGATGCCGCGCATCCGGCAGATCTTCCTCGCCGCGCACCGGCTCACCGACACCCCGGCCGGTCCGGCCGGCACCCCGCTGACCGGTCTCGACCTGGACCGGGTGGTCTTCTGCGTACGCAAGCAGGCCGAGCGGGAGACCGCCGAGCGGGGCGTGCCGGCGTACTTCCCGTCGCTGTCGTCGCGGACCATGACCTGGAAGGGCATGCTCACCCCCGACCAGCTTCCGGAGTACTTCCCGGAGTTGACCGACGAGCGGATGGAGAGCGCCATCGCGCTGGTGCACTCCCGGTTCTCCACCAACACCTTCCCGTCCTGGCCGCTGGCCCACCCGTACCGGTTCATCGCCCACAACGGTGAGATCAACACCATTCGCGGCAACCGGAACTGGATGCAGGCCCGCGAGGCCCTGCTGCGCAGTCCCGAGATCCCCGGCAACATCCGGCGGGTCTTCCCGATCTGCACCCCGGGCGCCTCCGACTCGGCGAACTTCGACGAGGTCCTGGAGTTGCTGCACCTGGCCGGGCGGAGCCTGCCGCACGCGGTGTTGATGATGATTCCCGAGGCGTGGGAGAACGACCCGGGCATGCGCGCGGACAAGCGGGCCTTCTACCGCTTTCACGCCAGCCTGATGGAGCCGTGGGACGGTCCCGCCTCGGTCGCCTTCACCGACGGTGAGATCGTCGGGGCGGTGCTGGACCGCAACGGGCTGCGCCCGGGCCGCTGGTGGCGCACCGCCGACGGCCTGGTCGTGCTGGGCAGCGAGGCGGGCGTACTGGACCTCGACCCGGCCGCCGTGGTCGCCAAGGGCCGCCTCCAGCCGGGCAAGATGTTCCTGGTCGACACGGTCAACGGGCGGATCGTCTCGGACGACGAGATCAAGACGGAGCTCGCCGCCGCCGAGCCGTACGCCGACTGGCTGCACGCCGGTCTGATCGAGCTGGGCGACCTGCCGCCGCGTGAGCACGTCGTCTACACCCACGACTCGGTGCGCCGCCGCCAGCAGACCTTCGGCTACACCGAGGAGGAGCTGAAGATCCTGCTCGCCCCGATGGCCCGCAGCGGCGCCGAGCCGATCGGCTCGATGGGCACCGACACCCCGATATCCCCGTTGTCGACCAAGCCTCGGCTGCTCTACGACTACTTCCACCAGCTCTTCGCCCAGGTCACCAACCCGCCGCTGGATGCCATCCGGGAGGAGCTGGTGACCAGCCTGGCGTCCACCATCGGCCCCGAGGGCAACCTGCTCGATCCCGGCCCGGCGAGTTGCCGGCAGATCGTGCTGCCCTACCCGGTGATCGACAACGACGAGCTGGCCAAGATCCTCAACATTGACGAGGACGGCGACCTGCCCGGCTTCAAGGCCGTGCGGGTCTCCGGGCTGTACCGGATCCGCGACGGCGGCCCCGGCATCAAGGCCCGGCTGACCGAGATCTGCCGGCACGTCTCCGAGGCGATCGAGGACGGCGTGCGGATCCTGGTCCTGTCCGACCGGGACTCCAACGCCGACCTCGCGCCCATCCCGTCGCTGCTGCTCACCGCCGCCGTGCACCAGCACCTGGTGCGGGAGCAGACCCGGACCCAGGTGGCGCTGGTCGTCGAGACCGGCGACTGCCGGGAGGTGCACCACGCGGCCGTGCTCATCGGGTACGGCGCGGCGGCGGTCAACCCGTACCTCGCCTTCGAGTCGGTGGAGGACATGATCTCCACCGGCGCACTGGTGGGCCTGGAACCGGACAAGGCCATCCGGAACTACGTCAAGGCGCTCGGCAAGGGCGTCCTGAAGATCATGTCCAAGATGGGCATCTCGACGGTGTCGTCGTACTGCGGAGCGCAGGTCTTCGAGGCGGTCGGCCTGGACACCCGCCTGGTCGAGCGGTACTTCCGGGGCACCCCGAGCACCATCGGCGGCATCGGGCTGCACGAGATCCACGCCGAGGTCGCGGCCCGGCACTCGTTGGCCTGGCCGGCGCCGGGCGCGCGCGGCTCCGACCGGCTGGAGGTCGGCGGCGAGTACCAGTGGCGCCGCGAGGGTGAGCTGCACCTGTTCAACCCGGAGACGGTCTTCCTGCTCCAGCACGCCACCCGCAGCCGCCAGTACGACGTCTTCCGGCAGTACACGGCGAAGGTCGACGAGCTGGCCGCGAAGGGCGGCTCGCTGCGGGGCCTGTTCACCCTGCGTACCGGGGTCCGGCCGGCGGTGCCGATCGAGGAGGTCGAGCCGGCCAGCGAGATCGTCAAGCGGTTCGCCACCGGCGCCATGTCGTACGGCTCGATCTCCGCCGAGGCGCACGAGACGCTCGCCATCGCGATGAACCGCCTCGGCGGCAAGTCCAACACCGGTGAGGGCGGTGAGGACGTCGAGCGCCTGTACGACCCGAACCGCCGCTCCTCGGTCAAGCAGATCGCCAGCGGCCGGTTCGGCGTGACCAGCGAATACCTGGTCAACGCCGACGACCTCCAGATCAAGATGGCCCAGGGCGCCAAGCCCGGTGAGGGCGGCCAGCTGCCCGGCAACAAGGTCTGGCCGTGGATCGCCCGGACCCGGCACGCCACCCCGGGCGTCGGCCTGATCTCCCCACCGCCGCACCACGACATCTACTCCATCGAGGACCTCGCCCAGCTCGTGCACGACCTCAAGTGCGTCAACCCGGCCGCCCGGGTGCACGTGAAACTGGTCAGCGAGACCGGGGTGGGCACCGTCGCGGCCGGCGTGGCCAAGCTCAAGGCCGACGTCATCCTCATCTCCGGCCACGACGGCGGCACCGGCGCGTCGCCGCTGAACTCGCTCAAGCACGCCGGCACCCCCTGGGAGCTGGGTTTGGCCGAGGCGCAGCAGACGCTGCTGCTGAACAAGCTGCGCGACCGGGTCACCGTGCAGGTCGACGGCCAGCTCAAGACCGGCCGGGACGTGCTCGTCGCGACGCTGCTCGGCGCCGAGGAGTTCGGCTTCGCCACCGCCCCGCTGATCGTCGAGGGCTGCGTGATGATGCGGGTCTGCCACCTGGACACCTGTCCGGTCGGCATCGCCACCCAGAACCCGGTGCTGCGCGAGCGCTTCACCGGCAAGCCGGAGTTCGTGGAGAACTTCTTCCTCTTCCTCGCCGAGGAGGTCCGCGGCTACCTGGCCGAGCTGGGCTTCCGCAGCATCGAGGAGGCGATCGGGCACACCGAGCTACTCGACGTCGCCCCGGCGGTCGATCACTGGAAGGCCCACGGGCTGGACCTGTCGCGCGTACTGCATCTGCCGGAGCTGCCGGCGGGCGCCGCGCGGCGCGGTGTGCGCGCCCAGGACCACGGCCTGGAGCTGGCGTTGGACAACGAACTGATCGCGCTGGCGCAGCCGGCGCTGCGCGACGGCACGCCGGTCCGGGTCAAGGTGGCGGTGCGCAACGAGCACCGCAGCGTCGGCGCGATGCTCGGTGGCGAGGTCACCCGCCGGTTCGGCGGTGCCGGACTGGCCGACGGCACCATCGAGTTCGTGCTGCGCGGCACCGCCGGGCAGTCCTTCGGCGCGTTCCTGCCGCGCGGGGTGACACTGCGGCTGCACGGAGACGCCAACGACTACGTCGGCAAGGGGCTGTCCGGCGGGCGGGTCGTGGTCCGCCCGGACGCCGCCGCGCCGTTCGTCGACCCCGAGGCCCCGACCGGGCAGCGGGCCGAGGACCAGATCGTCGCCGGCAACACCATCCTGTACGGAGCCACCGCGGGTGAGTTGTTCCTGCGTGGCCGCGTGGGGGAGCGGTTCGCCGTGCGCAACTCCGGCGCGGTGGCGGTCGTCGAGGGGGTCGGCGACCACGGCTGCGAGTACATGACCGGCGGCACGGTGGTGGTGCTCGGCGAGACCGGCCGCAACTTCGCCGCCGGCATGTCGGGTGGCACCGCGTACGTGTGGCGGCTGGACACCGCGCGGGTCAACACCGAACTGGTGGATCTGACCCCGCTGCGCGACTCCGAGCGTGACCTGCTGCACGACCTGGTGCAGCGGCACGTGGCGGAGACCGACTCGGCCGTCGGGGCGGAGCTGCTCAAGCGCTGGCCGGAGGCGGCCGAGGAGTTCACCGCGGTGGTGCCCCGGGACTACCGCCGGGTGGTGGAGATCATGAAGGCCGCCGAAGCCGCCGGCCGTGACGTCGACGACGCGGTCATGTCTGCGCTGGCCGCGCCGGTGCTGCCCGCTGCGCGGGTGGCGGTCCAGGAGGTGGCTCGTGCCTGACCCGAACGGTTTCCTGCGTTACGACCGGCGGCTGCCGGCCCGACGCCCGGTGCCGGTGCGGATCATGGACTGGCGGGAGGTGTACCCGCCCGCCGGTGAGGAACTGGTCCGCGAGCAGGCCACCCGCTGCATGGACTGCGGCATCCCGTTCTGCCACGAAGGCTGCCCGCTGGGCAACCGCATCCCGGACTGGAACGACCTGGTCCGTACCGGCAACTGGGACGCGGCGGTGGAGTCGCTGCACGCCACCAACAACTTCCCCGAGTTCACCGGCCGGCTCTGCCCGGCGCCGTGCGAGGCGGCGTGCGTGCTCGGTCTCGGCGGTCAGCAGCCGGTCACCATCAAGCAGGTCGAGGTGGAGATCGCCGACGCGGCGGCGGCCCGGGGCGGGCTGCGGCCCCAGCCGGTGCCGCCACCGACCGGCCGGTCGGTCGCCGTGGTCGGCTCCGGCCCGGCCGGGCTCGCCGCCGCGCAGCAACTCGCCCGCGCCGGTCACGCCGTGACCGTGTACGAGCGCGACGACGCGATCGGCGGCCTGCTCCGGTACGGCATCCCCGACTTCAAGCTGGAGAAGCGGCACATCGACGCCCGGTTGGCCCAGTTGGCCGCCGAGGGGGTGCGGTTCCGCACCGGGGTGAACGTCGGCGTCGACGTGACCGCCGAGCAGCTGCGCGCCGAGCACGACGCGGTGCTGCTGGCCTGTGGCGCGTTGCAGGGCCGGGACACCCCGGAGACGCCGGGGCGGGCGCTGCGCGGCGTACACCAGGCGATGACGCACCTGGTGGCCTCGAACCGGGTGGTCGCCGCGGCCGGTGAGGGTAGACCGGCCTTGGCGGTGCTGCCCGACGGCATGCCGATCGACGCGGCCGGCAAGCATGTGGTGATCATCGGTGGTGGTGACACCGCCGCGGACTGCCTGGGCGTGGCCCACCGGCAGGGCGCGGCCGGGGTGCACCAGCTTGACCTGTACCCCGAGCCGCCGCACAGCCGCGACGCCGCCCGCGACCCGTGGCCGACCTGGCCGTGGGTGCTGCGCAACTACCCGGCGCACGAGGAGGGCGGCGAGCGGGTCTTCGCCGTGGCGGTGCAGGAGTTCGTCGACGACGGCACCGGCCAGGTGAAGGGGGTGCGGATCGCCGAGGTCACCGTGGAGAAGCGGGACGGCCGGCGGATCGTCACCCCGCTGCCCGGCTCGGAGCGGGAGCTCCCCGCCGACCTGGTGCTGCTGGCGATCGGCTTCGAGGGCACCGAGGAACAGCCGCTGCTGGCGCAGTTCGGGGTGGCCCGCAACGCGCGCGGCGCGGTGGACGCACGCCCGGACTGGCAGACCGACGCCGACGGCGTTTTCGTCGCCGGCGACATGCACCGGGGTGCCTCGCTGATCGTCTGGGCGATCGCCGAGGGCCGGGCCGCCGCCGCGGCCATCCACACCTACCTGGGCGGGGTTGGCGGGTTGCCCGCGCCGGTGGATCCCGGCCGGCAGCCGCTCGCCGCACGCTGACGCGGTCGCTGACGGCCCGGTCGCCGGTGGAGCACACCGCCGGTGACCGGGCCGTCGCTGTCCGGGCGGCACGGACAGCCGGCCGTCCGCCGGGTCAGTGCCGCCGCGCCTGGTGCGCCTCGCGGATCTTCGTCCATGACTTCGGCTGTTGCGGAGCGAGCGCCGCACGGGCGGCGGTCGGTAGGGCCGGACGGCCGGCGGTGAACAGCCAGGTGGTGAAGACATCGTCCAGGTCCAGGCCGGAGATCCGCTCGGCCAACGCCTGGAACTGCGCGATCGTGGCGTTGCCGTGCCGGTGCGCGGCGGTCCACGCCGGCAGCAGCGCGAAGAACGCCTCGTCGCCGACGGCGAGCCGCAACTGGTGCACCGCCATCGCGCCCCGGTCGTAGACCGCGTCGTGGAAGATGCGGCCGGCGCCGGGGTCACCCGGGAGCACCTGCCAGAAGGCGGAGTCCTCCGGATAGGCGGCGTAGGTGAAGTCGAACACCTCCTGGGCGGTGCCCTCGCCCTGTGCCTCGGACCACAGCCACTCGGCGTAGGTGGCGAGGCCCTCGTTCAGCCAGATGTCGCGCCACTGCGCCACCGACACCGAGTTGCCGAACCACTGGTGGGCCTGCTCGTGCACCACCACGTACGGGTTGGATCCGCGCCGCCAGAAGCCCGGGCCGTACACCGGCCGGGTCTGCGTCTCCAGCGCGAACCCGATGCCGTCGACCGGTCCGGCCACCCCGCCCTGGGCCTCGAACGGGTACGGCCCGAAGACCCCGCCGGCCCAGTCGACGATCTCGGCGGTGCGCTCGATGCTGGCCCGGGCGGCCGGCGCGAGTTCGCCCAGCGTGGTGCTGTACGCGTTGACCACCGGTTGCCCGTTCGGCGCGGTGTCGGCGACCAGGTCGTACTGGCCGATGGCGAGGAACGCCAGGTAGGTGGCGGTGGGTGTGGTGGTACGCCAGCTCCACCGGACCCGGTTGCCGGGTTCGGCGAGCGCGGGACGCGGCTGCACCCCGTTGCTGACCACCTCGACGCCGCTGGGCACCGACACCGAGATGTCGAAGGTGGCCTTGTCCAGCGGGTGGTCGTTGGCCGGGAACCACCACCAGGCCGACTCCGGCTCGTTGACGGCCAGCGCGCCGTCGGCGGTGCGGGTCCAGCCGGTGTAGCCGTCCAGCAGGGTTTCCGACGGCACGCCGGAGTACGTCACCACGATGGTCAACGCCTGGCCTCTGGTGATGCCGCGCGGCGCGGTGACCACCAGCTCATGGCTGCCGTCGCGGGTGAACCGGGCCGTCCAGCCGTTCACCCGGACCGCCTCCACGTCGAGCAGGAAATCCAGGTTGAACCGGGACAGGTCCTGGGTGGCCCGCGCCAGGATGGTGGTGGTGCCGGTGAGTCGGTCGGTGGCCGGGTCGTAGCGCAGGCGGACGTCGTAGTGGTCGACGTCGTACCCGCCGTTGCCGTAGGTCGGGAAGTAGCCGTCACCCAGGCCGGGGCTGCCGGGCGTGGATGCGGCGACCGGGATCTGCCGGCTCCGACCGGGTCGGTCGGCGGCCTGGCCGGGGCTGCCGGCCACCAGGGCGCCGGCGGTCGTGACGGTCAGGGCGGCGATGGCCGCCGTGAGAACGCGTCGCACGAAAGGGACTCCCTCCGTCGGGGATGCTCGCGTGATCAACCTAATTGATGTTTGTGAACGCGGTGGTACCGGCAGGTCAGGTGCCCGGTCGGACGGCGTCCCGGCCGATGGTCGGCTGGTGCGTGGCCGCAACGTCTCCACTAGGGTTTCCACGACCGGACGGCACGTCGTGGGGAGCAGAGGGTGGGCAGGCTCGCTTCGGCGTACGGGCAGGCGGTCGCCGCGCACCGGCAGGCGCGGGAGCGGCTGGCCGAGGCCCGGGTCCTGCTCGACCGCCTGGCCGGCCGGCCCGTGCCGGAGCGGACCGTCGACCTCGTCGCCCGGCTCGGCCGGCTCGCCGAGACACTGACCGCACCCGGGTCGCCGGCCGCCCGACCGGCGGGCACTGTCGCGCCGGTCCGGATCGGCGCGGCGTCCACCGCCGATGGTCGCTTTCCGCTGCTGGTGCCGTTGGGTGCCGGCCGGCACCTCGCCGTCAACGCCGACGCCCGCGACCCCCGGGTGGCGGTGCTGCTGCGGGTACTGGTGCTGCGGCTGCTCGCCACCACCGCCCCCGGCACGGTCCGGGTGGTGGGCATCGACCCCGCCGCGCTGGGCGCCACCTTCCTGCCGCTGCGTCCGCTGCGGGACGCCGGTGTCCTCGGTGTGACCGCCACCACCGAGGCGGAGATCGCCGCGCTGCTCGGCGCCGCCGAGGCACACGCCCTGGCCGCCCGGCACTTCGACCGCGACGACCAGGAGTTGCTGCTGGTGGTGGCCGCCTCCGCCCCCGGTCCCCGGGAGTTGGCCCGGCTGGCCGCGCTGACCCACGCCGGGCCGGCCGCGGCGGTCTGCGTGCTGCTCGCCGGCTACCCGGCTGCCGCGTCCGGGCAGGCGCCGCCGCCGGGCGCCACCACGGCGGTCCGGCTCGACGAGCGGTACGCCTGGGTCGGCGACCCGCCTGGGAACCCGTACGGTGACGACGGCGCCGGGCTGGCCGTACCGGTGCTGCTGGACGCTGACCCGCCGGCGCGGGCGGTGCGCGCGCTCGCCGGGCGACTGGAACCGGCCGTGCGGGCCGAGGCGGCGTTCGCGCTGCGGGTGACGCTGCCCGGCGAGGAGCACTGAGTGTCCACCTTCGAGGAGTACGCCGCCGCCGTCCGCGAACTCTCCGCCCGGGTACGCGGCGGGGAGCGGGAGATCGCCGCCGAGATCGAGCGGCGTCACCGGCTGCACGCGGGCGTCGAACAGCTCGGGCAGCGGCTCGCCGGGCAGGAGCAGCGCCTCGACCGGCTCGGCCAGGCGATCGCGGTGTCCCCACCCGTGCCGGCCGGCCCCGTTACCGCCGATGCCGCTTGCACCGATGTCGACGCGGCGGCGGTGCTGGACGCAGCGCGGGCGCTGGTCGACGAGGCGGACCGGCGCACCGGGTGCGCCGAGGCCCTCGCCCAGCGGCCGGCTCTACTGCCCACCTGGTCACCGGCGGCCCGCGCGGTCGCCGTCTACGTCGCCTGCGCCGCCGTCGGGGTGCTGCTGATGCTGGTGCTGGTGGTCGCCTCCGGGGTGGGGCGGGCCAGCGGCTTCACCCTCGGCGCGTGGGTCTGCGCCGGTCTACCGGTGCTCACGTTCGTCGCCGGCTGGCTCATCCTCGGTCGCTGGGGCCGTCCCGCCCTGGCCGCCGTCGATTCGCGGCGTTTTGTCCCGCTCGGCTTCGTCGTCTGTGTCGCCCTGGTCCCCATCGCCTACTGCGCCAGCCTGCTGCTGGTCCGCGTCCTGCGCTGAACCGCCGACGCCGGTGCGATCGGTGTCGATCGTTGCCTCGCCTAGCTGACGCTGCTGTCTTCCGACTGGTTCGCCGCGCGCTGCCGGGATGGTCGGGTGGCAGGTCCTGGCCACGGCGACGGGTGTCACGTCCGATAGGACGGTTTGTGCTCCTGGAGCGACTTCACGTTACCGGCCCGTAACTTTTCATTGACGGGTGCGAATCGAACCGATCATCATCGATCTCACGATCGATCGGATCCCACCCACCCGTTCCCGGTTCCCGGGTACCTCCCACCGGAGGTGCAGCCATGCTGCTCCGAACGATCCTCGCGGCCACCGCCGCCGTCACCGCGCTGCTCGTCCCCGCCACCGCCGCCCATGCCGGCCCGCAACAGTCCGCCGTCGCCCGTTCCGCCGCCCTCGACGAACCGGTGACCGCCGTCGCCGGCGCGAATCCGGTCATCGTCGTCGGGGGCCTGATGGGTGTCAGCATCGCGTACGAGCCGATCGTCGCGCGGCTGCGCGCCGACGGCTTCCGCGTCTCGATCTACCAGCTTCCCGGTCTCGGCTTCGGAGACATCAGGGAGTCGGCCCGGGCGTTCCAGGGGTACGTCGAGCAGGTGCGGGCCCGTACCGGAGCCGCCCGGGTCGACATCGTCGCCCACTCCGAGGGCGGCCTGGTCTCCCGCTGGTACGTGAAGTTCCTCGGCGGCGTCGACACCGTCGGCCGTTACGTCAGCCTCGGCAGCCCACAGCACGGCACGTACGTCGCCAACATCCTGAAGGTGGTCGGCCTGGGCAGCTGCGCGGGCGTGCCGGCCTGCCAGCAGATGTCCATCGGTTCGGACTTCCTGGCCAGCCTCAACGGCGGCGACGACACCCCCGGCGCGATCCGCTGGCACACGATTCGCACCCGGCAGGACGAGCTGGTGCGCCCGGTGGACAACGCCGTGCTCGCCGACGGTGCCACCAATGTGCTGATCCAGGGCTCCTGCCCGCTGCGGGTGGTTAACCACCTGGGTCTGGTCCTCGACGGCACCACCTACACCGCGGTCCGTCAGATGCTCACCGACCGCCCCGTCGCCCCCGACTGCCACGCCCTCTGAACCGGTCCCGGCGCTGCGGCAGGGGCGTCCGCCCCTGCCCGCGCTGGTCAAGCAACTCCGTTGTTGGTGATTTCCAGGTTGTAGGCCTTGGTCCCCTTGTAGTTGAAGACCCAGATGTTGAGCGGGGTCTCCTCGGGCCACATGTCCCACTGGAACGACTCGCAGTGGCCGTTGTTCGACGGATCCGAGATCAGGACCTCGTCGTCGAGGTCGTTCTGGTTGCGGATGATCGCCCGGGTCCCCATGCCGTCGGTGGTGTTGTCGCAGACGGTGATCTTCTCGTAGCCCGGATGCCCGGCCAGGTCGGCGTCGAAGAACACCCCGTCCCGGCCGTTGCTGGTGTAGAACCAGCCGACGTTGCGTGACGCGAAAGCCGGCGTGCCGGCGCCGGCCACGGCGACCGCGGTTGTCGCCACAATCGCGGCGATGCTGCGTACCCAGTTCATGCAATAGATCATTGTCGCTGTCTGCGGTCGACGGAGCCCCGGTGCGCATCAGCTACCCAAGGCACATGAACCTGCCGAAACGGGTGAGGCTCCCGCGGGTCGGGCCATGGCGGTGAGGCGGTGGGCGAGCTGGGCGGCGGCCTCCCGCAGCTCCGGAGGCTGCAGCACCTCCGCCTCGAAACCCAGCCGGGCCACCTGCAGGGCGAGCCAGCCCAGGTCGTCTCCGCCCACGACGAGCACGCACCAGCCGTCCCGATCGTCCTCGACGCGCCCCAGCTGGGGCGGCACCAGCTCCTGCACCTGTTCCGGCCGGGCGTGCAGCCGCACCCGGGCCAGATGCCGGTACGGCGCCCCGGTCACCGACCGCTGCACGTAGGCGACCGGGTCCGGATGGTCCCCCGGCCGGAAGCGCCAGGTCGTCGCCGTCACCGCGCGCATCCGATCCAGCCGGAAGGTGCGCCAGTCGTCGCGCTCCACGTCCCGGGCCATCAGGTACCAGCGGCGGCCGGTGGTGACCATGCGCACCGGCTCGACCGTGCGCTCCTGCTCCCCACCGTCGCGGCCGGCGTACCGGAACCGCACCCGCACCGCGTCGCGACAGGCCCGCGCCAGCGTCACCAGCAGTTCCGCGTCGACCTCGACTCCGGGGCCGACGAGGGTCTCGGTGGCCCCGTGCACCGCCCGCACCTCGGCACGGAGCCGGGGCGGCATCACCTGGTCGAGCTTGGCGAGCGCCCGCAGGGCTGCCTCGCCCGCCCCGGCGACCGTGCCCCCCGAGGCCAGCCGCAGGGACACCGCCGTCGCGATCGCCTCCTCGTCGTCGAGGAGCAGCGGCGGCAGCCGGGTGCCCGAGCCGAGCTGGTAACCGCCACCGACGCCCGCCGTGGCGTGCACCGGATAGCCGAGCGCCCGCAGCCGCCCCACGTCGCGGCGCACGCAGCGGTCGGTGACGCCCAACTCGGCGGCGAGTTCGGCGGCCGTCCAGGAGGGCCGACGCTGCAGCAGCCCCAACAACCGCAGCACCCGCTCGGTGGTCCCCTCGACGGTCACCCGTTCATCGTTCCACGGATCACGGAACGATCCTGTCCGCTATGGTCGGGAGACTGGTGCCATGACCGACCCGAAAGGGAACCCACCGCGCGAGCAACTCGGCCGGTGCGACCTCAACCAGCCCAACAACCAGCAGATTCGACGGGGGATGAGCTGACATGGCCCGCGAGATCCAGGTCACCTTCGACTGCGCCGACCCGGCCGGGTTGGCGGCGTTCTGGGCGGAGGCCCTCGGCTACCGGTTGCCGGACCCGCCCGGTGGATTCGAGTCGTGGGAGCAGGCGCTGGAGGCGATGGGCGTGCCGCCCGAGCGTCGCAACGACGCGGCGGCGGTGGTCGACCCCGACGGCTCCGGGCCACGGCTGTTCTTCCAGCGAGTGCCGGAAGGCAAGCAGGTCAAGAATCGCGTACACCTCGACGTGCGGGCGGCACCCGGACTGCAGGGTGACGCGCGGATGGCGGCCCTGGAGGCGGAGGCCGAGCGGCTCGTCTCCCACGGTGCCACCCGGCTGCGCCGCCACGAGCCGGCGCCCCCACTCGGCACCGGTCACATCGTGCTGGCCGACCCCGAGGGCAACGAGTTCTGCCTCGACTGATCCGCTCACGCGGTCAACCGACGCGCCGGATCACCACCAGTGCCTGGTCGTCGTCGGAGGCGGACAGCTTGCCCAGGATCGCGTCGGCGATCGCCCCGACCGGCTGGTCACGTACCGGCACGATCACCTCGTGCAGCGCTTTTACCCCCGCGTCGTACGGCTGGTCGCGTCGCTCCACCAGCCCGTCCGTGTACGCCACCATCAGGTCGCCCGGGCCGAACGGCACCGTGGTCACCGGCACCGGCTCGCGGACCAGACCCAGCGGCAGCGCGGAGGCGGTGGCCACCGACCGGGGCGGCTCGCCGGCGGGCACCAGCACCGGATGCGGGTGCCCGACCCGGGCCACCGTCACCTCGCCGGCCGCCGGGTCCACCACCATCGCCAGGCAGGTGCCGAGGAACCCCACCCCGAGCAGTTCGGTCAACCGGGGGAACACCTCGGCCAGCGGCACCCCGGTGCGGATCAGGGTGTTCACCACGGTCCGCAGCTGGGCCATGTCGGCGGCGGCCTCCACCTGGTGGCCCACCACGTCGCCGACCACCACCGCGAGCCGGTCGCCGTCGAGCGCGATCAGGTCGTACCAGTCTCCGCCGAGGTGCAGGCCACTCATCGCCGGCTGGTAGCGGGTGGCGATCTCCAGGCTGGCCGGGATCCGGGTGGCCGAGGTGCGCAGCCGCCCCGCCAGCCGGGTCACCAGATTGTGTTCGGCGGCGGCCAGCCGGACCCGCTCCAGGGTCTGCTCGCACAGGTCGGCGATGGTGTTCAGCAGCGCCAGGTCACCATCGCGCAGCGGGTGTTCCCGACGCCACCCGAAGGCCAGCGCGGCGATCGGCTGTCGCTGCGCGTCCAGCAGCGGCAGCGCCACCGTGGTGACGATCCCGTGCCCGTCGACCGGGTCGGCCTGCCCCGGAAACCGCGCCGCGAACTCGGCCCGGTCCCGCAGGACGATCCGCTCGCCGGTACGCAACGCCGCGACGGTCGGTCGGGGATCGTTGACGGCCAGCTCGGTGGAGGTCACCGCCGTGGTGCCCGGCACCGCCTGGCACCACAGCCGCACCCGGCGTCCCTCGTCCCGCATCGCCAGCTCCGGCAGCGCCGCGAACAGCGCACGAGGCGCGGCGGTCAGGATCACCTCGATCGCCTCGGCGGTGGAGCGGGTGACGCTGAGCCGGGCCGCCAACTCGGCCATCGCCTGCGTCGAGCCGCTCAGTTCGGCCCGCTGCAACGCCTGGCTGCACAGCCCGGCCACGGCGTACAGCAGGCTGCGCCGCGCCTCGTCCTCGCGGTGACCGTGACCGTTCTGCGCCGGGTCGACGGCCGGCCGCTCCCACCGCACCTCCAGCGCGCCGAGCACCCCACCGTCGCCGTAGCGCAGCGGCAGGCAGGTCCCCGCGCCGGCGGGCAGCGGCACCTCGGCGTTGTCCCGCACGGCCCGGGCCAGCGGCACGTCGGCGGTCACCGGCAGCCGCTGCGGCCCCGCCCCGTCGGACACCTCCAGCGTCGTCGCGCCGGGCGGTGCGACGGCCAGACGTACCAGCTGCGCCCCGACCACCGCCGGGGCCAGGGACGTGACCACCTCGACCACCGCGCGACCCTCCTGCGCGGAGCTGAGCGCCCCGGCGAGCCGGGCCAGCCCCTCGGCCTGCCGCAGCGCACGCTGCCGGTCGCTGATGTCCCGGCCGACCGTGGCGACGAACGCGGCGGTGTCCCGGCCGTCCCCGGCCGTCACGGTGAACGTCTGGTGGTCCACGTCGAGCTGCTCGCCGGTGTCCAGCCGGACCAGCCGGCTCTCCGTCCGGTGGTGCCCCTCACGCAGCGCGGCCGGGATCAGCTCCCGGCGCCACACCTCCCGCACCTGCGGCGCGGCGAAGTCCAGCAGCCGCAGGTCGTCCAGGCACACCCCGTCGGTCAGGCCGACGAACTCCCGCCCGGCCGGGTTGACGTAGACCGCCCGTCCGTCCGGGGCGGCCACCGCGATGAAGTCGCCGGAGCGCTCCACCAGGGCCTGGAACAGCCGCAGCTCCGCCTGGGCGGCCCGCTCGGCGCTCAGGTCCAGCGCGTACGCCAGCCAGCGCAGCGGTTGCCCGCGCAGCGCGACCACACCGATCTGCACCGGCACGGCGTGCCCGTCGGCGTGCCGGTACTCCTTGTCGTAGGCGCGGGCCCGGCCGGTGGCGCGCAGCTCCGCCAGGGCGCGGGCGTCGGCTTCCTCCCAGCCGGGAGGGGTGAGCGTGCGCCAGTTCAGCCGACCGGCGGCGACGTCGGCGGCGGTGTGGCCGAGCATGGTCAGAAACGCCTCGTTGGCCTCGGTGACCCGGTCCTCCTCGCCGCCGTAGACGGCGAGCACGTCGGTGGCGGCCAGCCGCTCGTAGCGGGTCCGTTCCTCGTTCAGCGCCTCCAGCAGCCGGGTGCGTTCGGTGACGTCGACGATGGCGAAGCCCAGCCCCACCAGCTCGTCGGTGTCGGCGATGCGGATCGGGAAGTAGCTCGCCACCAGGTCCCGCCGGGCCTGGTCCGGGCCGCTGGCCGGGGTGGTGAACTCGACGCCCAGGATCGGCCCCCGCGCCAGCGCCTGGCGCATCAGCTCCTCGATCCGCGCGCCGTACGTCGGGATCACATCGCGGGGTCGGCGCCCGAGGTGCCCGGCCACCGGCACCCGGTGCATCCGGGCCAGCGCCGGGTTGACCTGCACGTAACGCAGGTCGGTGTCGACCATCCCGAAGCCGACCGGCGCGGTGTCCAGCAGGGACACGCTGATCGCCATGGTCCGCCGGGCCGCGGCCTCGGCCACCACCCGGTCCTCGATGTCGTAGATGGTGCCGATCCACTCGGTGATCGCGCCGTCGGCGTCACGGAGGCTGGCCGCACGGACCGCGAAGTGCCGGTATGCCCCGTCCGGGGCGTGCCAGAGCCGGCCCTCCGCCTCGAACAACGGCGCCTGGCTGGCCAGTGCCTCCCGCCAGGCGACCTCAATGCGGGGCCGGTCGTCGGGGTGCAGCGCCGACCCCCAGCCGCTGCCCCGGTACTGCGTCCAGCACTGGCCGGTGTAGGCCTCCCAGGAGGGCTGCGGTTCGATGATCAGCCCGACCGCGTCGGCGGTCCAGATCACCGCGGTGGACGCCTCCACCAGGGTGCGGAACCGCCGGTCGGCGGCGTGGTGCGGTGCGGCCCGGGCGTCCCGCGAGTGGGAGCCGTCGGGCCGGCTGGGTCCGGAGGGGGAGTCCGTCACGTCGGCACCTCCACTCACCGGCTCAGGCGCTTCCCCACCATTCGGACGGTACCAGCGCCGGGCGGTGCCGGAACTTTGATCATGAGCTCGTGGTCCACACCACCCGGAAGGTCCCCCCCGACGACGATCCGGCGACCGCCGACGCGAATCCGGTCATCGTGGCCGGGGACCTGATCGGCGACCGGGTCCGGGCAGGCGCGAGGGCTGTTCCGTTGCCGGCCGGTGGTAGGAAGGGTGGATCCTCACTGTCGGGATGCTCGGCGGGGTGAGTGGGGAGTCCAGCGCCCACTACTACCGACCGCGTCCGCCGTCACCGCCGCGTTGCACGACAGGACGGCGAACTCGGGAGCTGGCGCAGCCTGACCTCAGCAGGGCCGCCGTCCGCCGAAGGGGCAATGGCGGCCGAAGGGGCAGTGGCGGCCGGGCAACCACCGGTGTGCGACAGGCAGCTCGACGACAGCACGTCGTCGGACGCTGCTTCCATCGACCAATCTGCGGCGGTTGATCGCACGGTTGTCAGGCGCGCTATCATCGACTCCGCCTGTGAGTGCGACGCTGATCGTCAGCCGCGGGTCTGCCCGCCGCCGAGCCGGGAATGGGATGCGCCCCGCTACCAACCTACCGCCCCTTCAGGAGCGGGAGGAGCACGTCCGCGACCTCGTGGCCGCCGCCGTCACTGCCGACGCGGCCACCGGCGGCCGGATCATGGTTGTGGAGGGCCCAGCCGGCATCGGGAAGACCCGGTTGCTCGCCGATGTCAACGACCGACTGCGGCAGCTGGAGCACCGCACCGCACTGGCTGGCGGCCGGCCGCTGGAGAACGACTTCGCCTATGGCGTGGTGCGGCGGCTGTTCGAGCCGATGTTCGCCAGCGATCCGGTCCTCCCGGCGCGCGATGCTCTCTTCACCGGCGCGGCGGCGAAGGCCGCGTCCGTGTTCAGCGCCAGAGCGGCCGGCCCCGTCGGAGATCTGGCCGTGTTGCACGGCCTCTACTGGCTCGTGGTCGGCGTGTGTGCGGAGGCACCGCTGGCGATCATCATCGATGACGTCCAGCACGCCGACCAGCCGACGCTGCGTCTGCTCGCCTACCTGCGACCCCGGCTGGACGGGCTGCCGCTCACCCTGATCCTGGCGTTGACCTCCGGTGCGCCCGTGTCCGACCCGCTTGCCGAGATTCTGCAGTCGCCGGTGACCACATTCGTGCGGCCAGGGCCGCTGAGCCCGGCCGGCGCGGCGGCCGTTCTGGGTGCCATCTTCGGCACCCGCCCTGATGACGACTTCGTCGCCGCCTGTCACCAGAGCACCGGGGGCAGCCCGCTTCTGCTCACCGAGCTGGCCCGAAGCTGCCTTGAGCACGACATCGCACCGGTGGCCGGCAGCGCCGGCCGGGTGGGTGACGTGCGTCCGCCGCACCCCGCCTCCCGGGTCGCCGACCACCTGAACGCACTACCGTCCGATGTGGTGGCGGTGGCGCATGCCGTCGCCGTGCTCGGCGACGAGGCCGACCTGCCGGCCGTGGCCGCAGTCGCCGGGGTCACCGTGGAGACGGCGGCGGTCGCCGCCGACCGGCTGCTGCGCAGCCAACTACTGGTGTACGCACCGGGCAACGGCCGGCTGGCCTACCCGCACCAACTGTTGCGCACGGTGGCCTACGACCATGCCAGCCCCGACCGGCGACACGAGGGGCACCGGGCGGCGGCGCTGCATCTGGCCGCCGTGGGGGCGGAGCCGGAGCTCATCGCCGCCCACCTCCTGCGTGTGCCGCCCCGGCTGGTACCGGAGGCCGGCCCGCGACTCAGGCACGCCGCTGAGACGGCGCTGGGCCGCGGATCGCCCGAAGTCGCATACACATACCTGCGTCGGGCCCTGCCGGAGGTCACCGACGAACGCGTCCGCGCCGAACTGCTGGACCAGCTCGCGGGCGTGGCGATGCAGACCGACGTGGTCGCGGCCGCGCGCTACGGCGAGGAGGCGCTCGATCTGGCGGCGTCGCCGGGCGCCCGGGCCCAGATCGGGCTGCGGCTGGGCGAGGCACGGCTGTTCCAGGGCGACACCGCTGGTGCGGTGCGCGCCTGGCGAACGGCACGGAGCGCGCTCGCCGACGCCGGTGAGCCCACCGAGTTGGCCGGGCTGGGCAGCGCCCTCGACGCGTACCTGGTCAACGTGACCGTTCTGGAGCCGAACCAGCTGCACCTGATGGACGAGATCGCGCCGCCCGTGGCTGGCGGACCACTGCCGACAGTCGGCGGGCGCGCGCTGGACTGCGTGCTGTCCCTGCGCGCGGCGTTCGAGGCGCGGCCGGAAGCCGCCGCCCTGGCCGGCGGCGGGCTTGCCGACGGACTGTTGGTGCGCCACGGCACCGGCGACAGTCCGCTGGTGTGTGGCTGGCTCACCCTGCTGGCCGCCGAGAGCGACCAGGCAGCCGCCAGCATCGCCCATGCCAGGCGGGAGGTCTACCGACAGGGCAGTGTCCGGGCCTATGGTCCGGTCCACGCGTTCGCCGCGCTCGACGAACTGTGGCGGGGCAACCTGGCCGACGCCGAACGGGAGGCGCGGGCAGCCGTCGAGGCGGTCGAAAGTTCCGGCGTGCGGCTGGGCCGGCTGTTCGTGGCTCCGTTCCTGGCCGACATCCTGGCCGAACGCGGTGACCTGGCTGGTGCGCAGGCGGCGCTGGCATGGGCCGGGCTGCCGGAGGAGCCGCCGCCCGTAGGGCCGATGTACTTCTTTCTCGACACGCGAGCCCGGCTGCTTCGTCGGACGGTGGGCGGGGAGCGGGCGCTCGCGGCGGCGCTCGACGCCGGGCGGCGCTTCCGCGCCTTCGGCGCGGACAATCCGGCGCTCGTGCCCTGGCGCAGCGAGGCGGCCCGCACGCTGCATCAGATGGGGCGTACGGCGGAGGCGATGCGGCTGGCGATGGCCGAGGTGGAACTGGCTCGGCGGTGGGGAGCGCCCCGGCCGTGGGGCCGCGCGCTACGCGTCGCCGGTGTGGTGCTCGGCCCGCACGACGGGTTGGACCTGCTCTGCGAGGCGGTTGACGTGTTGGCCGGCTCGCTGGCCCGGCTGGAGTATGCCAAGGCCCTGGTCGAGCTGGCCGGGGCGGCGCACCAGCACGGTCGGCGCGGCTGGGCGCGCGAGCTGCTCGACACGGCCCGGGAAGTTGGATCGCAGTGTGACTGCCCGCCGTTGCTGCGCCGGGTCGACGCCATGTTGGCCGTGGTGGGGCGCCGACCGGAGACCCGGGCTGGTGTCTCGGCCGTGTTGACCGCGAGTGAGCGACGGGTAGCCGAGTTGGCGGCCACCGGCCTGTCGAATCGTCAGGTTGCCGAATCGCTGTTCGTGACGCCGAAGACGGTGGAACTGCACCTCACCAACGTGTACCGCAAGTTGGGCATCAACGGTCGGGTGGGGCTGGTGACGGCTCTCGCCGCGTACGGTGGTCGGTCAGCCTAGGCCGGCGAGGATGGCTCGGATGGCTGTTACTCCGCAGTGGAGTTCTTCGTCGGCCAGGTGGCCGAAGGCCAGCACGATGCCGCCGGGTGGGTTGGTGGGGTTGATCCGGTAATAGTTGGTCAGTGGGGTTACGGCTATGCCGAGTGTGGCGAGTTGGGCCGTCATGGCGGCGGCCAACTGCTGGGGCAGCAGCAGGGTCGCGGTCGAGCCGCGGGGGCCGATGATGACGCGGGCGGGTGGTGGCAGTGGGTCGAGTGCGGCTCGTATCTGTGCGCGTCGTTCGGTGAAGAGTCGACTGATTCGGGTGGCGCGGTGTGCGAGTACGCCGTCGCGTAGTAGTCGGGTGTAGGCGGTTTGGGTGGTGCGGGCGACCCGGGTGTCGTCGTCGTTGATCAGGTTGGTGATGCGTGGGGCGATTTCGGGTGGTACGACGAGGTAGGCCAGGCCGGGGGGAGCGAGGCTGTCGCCGATCGTGCCGGCCATGGCCACCTGCTGGCCGCCGGTGAGGCTGAGGAGTGCGGGTAGCGGCAGGCCGTCACCGGAGGTGGCTTGTTCGGTGCTGATGTCGACGAGGTATCCGCCGGTGCGGGTGGCCCAGTCGACGAGGGCGTGACGTCGGTGCAGTGGTAGTACGGTGCCGAGCGGGTGGTTTCCCTCGGCGAACACGACCGCGACGTCGGCGGTGTCGGTGGGTTCTGGGATCGTGTTTTCTGGTAGGGCGGTGACTGTCCAGCCGGCCTGTCGTGCGGCGAGTACCGGGTAGGCGGGCGCGGGTTGTTCGATGGCGATGCGGCGGTTGTTTGTGGGTGTCTGGCCGATGGCTTCGAACAGCAGCCAGCAGGCTTGTCGTAGGCCGGCGGCCACGATGACCTGGTCGGTGTCTACGGCGATGCCCCTGGTGCGGCGTAGGTGTGCGGCGATGGCTTCTCGGAGGGCGGGCAGGCCCAGGGGTGCGGTTTTCTCCAGCGGGGGTTGGTAGCTGGCTTCGCGCCAGGCGGCGCGCCAGGCGGCCAGGGGG
>NZ_SMJY01000300.1:0-4842 GCF_004348355.1 Micromonospora sp. KC721
CTTCGAGTCTTGGTCGACAGCTGTCCTACCTGGAGCCTCGCACCCATCGATCACCGGGCCCGCCGCACCCACCCTAAGCTGCAAGATCAGCTTGGAAAAGGCTCATCGACCGGCGAACCGGGTGGTCAGGTGAACGAAGTCGGCGAGTAGACAGCGGCGAGCCAGCCGTCGATCCAGCCGCGCAATCGCGGCGGAATCGGCTATGCCGTCTTCGGCCTTCGGAGGCCAGGGCCCAGGCGGAGATGGGGCTGCCCATTAGTGGACGACGGCGGTGGGGCGTCCCGGATGCCGACGAGCTGGGGTCCGGGCGCGCCCCGCGCCTCGACGAGCCATTGCCGGTCAGTAGCCGGCCGCGCGCTCCCTACCTGTAAGCCACCGGCAGGGTGCCCCGGGCTTCATGCCGTCGTGTCGGAGACGGTCGGACGGGCGGCGTCGGGATCGGCCTGGAGTCATGACACCTGGAGGCCCTGACGCCAGGACGGGTGTGCCGGGCGCCAGCCCAGCTCGCGCTTGGCCTTCGCGTTCGACGCGCCACGAAGCTCGGTCATCAGCACGACGCCGGCCTCTCCGGCGGCCAGCCGCCCGACGAACCGCGGCACGCGCATCGGCTTCCTGGCCCCCAGCTTGCGGGCCAGCTCCGGCAGCCACTCGGCGACCGGGGCGGGGTCATCGTCGACGATGTTGTAGACACCGGGGGCGCCGTGCTGGATCGCCGCGACCGTCGCCTCAGCCGCGTCGGCGATGTGGACGAACGACCACACCCCGCCGCCCTCGCCGACGACCGGGAACTTCCCCTTACGGATCATCTGCAGCTGCTCGGAACCCGGTTCCATCGAGGTACCCGGTCCGTAGAACGCGCCGTAGCGAAGCACGATCCCCTCGGTCCAGTCGGCACCCAGCACAGCCCTCTCCAGATGCCCGACCGCAGCGATCATCGGGGCCATCTGCCTGATCGGCGACGGGTCCAGTTGGTCCTCTTCGGTCTTCACCGGCCCACCCGTCCGGGCATAGGTGAACGCCCCGTTGCTCGCCGCCACGAACCGCCGCACACCTGCCACGCGCCCTGCCGCGAGGAGATTGTCGGTGCCCTCGATCCGCAGCCGGTCGGTGGCGGCGAAACTGCGATCGAAATGGCGTGTGTCAATGTTCCCGATGGCGGTCAGCTGATGGACGATCACATCCGGCTTCGCCGCGCGCACGGCCACCTCGACCTGGCCGCGATCGAGCGCATCGGCGACGATCGGCGCCGCGCCCCACTGGGACAGCCTGGCCTTGTTCGACTCGTTGCGCGTCATGGCGAAGACCTCATGCCCGGCGCCGATCAGACGCGGCACCAACTGCTTGCCCATCGCTCCGGTCGCTCCTGCTACCAGCACTCTCATGGTCAGCTCCTGGTTCGCTCGTTCCTGCCTTCAAGGGCGGTGCCACTCACTGGCCGCCCGGACTGCGTGCAGCCCTTGAGCCGACCAGCGAGCTGGATCGCCGCGGTGACTCGATGACTGCCATCGTATGCAGTTATTGCACTCATGTGCAACTAGTGCACGACGATATACTCGCGGCGGAAACGCCGTCAAGGCGGTTGTGACCGACAGACCCGAGGAGGGGCAGCACCCCGATGACCACTGACAAACCAGCCCGCAGCAGCGGTCGGGAGGCGCAGCGCCGCCGCACCCGCAAGGCGATCGTCGATGCGGCGGTACGCCTCAGCGCCTCCGGAGCGACGCCATCCGTCGACGAGATCGCGGCCGCCGCCGACGTGTCGCGACGCACCATCTACATGTACTTCCCGGCCCTCGACGAGTTGCTCATCGACGCGACGGCCGGCGCGCTCAACGAGCCACCGGTCGAGGCGGCGCTGTCCGATCCCGCACTCGCCGACGACGCTGCGGGCCGGGTCGACGCCCTCATCCAGACACTGCTGACGTACTCTCCACAATCGCTACCCCTGGGACGCCGCATGATCCGCCTGACCGTCGACCAGCCCCTGAACGACACCGCCAAGCCGATCGGTCCACGTCGCAGCCAACGCCGGATCGAGTGGCTGGACAAGGCCTGCGAACCACTGCGCGACACCCTCAGCGAGCAGTCCTACGAGCGCCTCGTCTCCGCGTTGACCATGGTGGTCGGCTGGGAGGCGCAGATAGCCCTGCGTGACGTCCGCGGACTCGACCCTCAAGCCGAGCAGGAGGCCATGACCTGGGCCGCCCGCGCCCTCGTGGAGACCGCGATCAGAGAACACGATCACCACCCACCCGGCGGCAACGGATAGTCCGCTCATCCGCTCCACAAACCTCCCGACACGCTCGTCAGCGCTAGTCCGAGGAAGGGGACATTGAGGCCGGTTGACCATTCACTTCTTGTCGAGCTGCGCGGTCGCCAGCCGGTCGAACGGGTCCTCCAGCGGCAGCGCCGCCAGCTCCTTCGCCAGCTCGGCCACGGTCCAGAGCGTTTCGTCCTTGGTGATCTGCGCGCCGCGCGACCAGCCGTGGTTGACCGCGATCGAGCCGCCCCGCACCGACAGCACCTGCCCGGTCAACGGGCATCCCGCGCTGACCAGGTAGGCGACGAGCGGAGCCATCACGATTAGGTCCCGCGGGTCCAGTTCGCCGTCCGGCGGTGTCCGGTCCATGCCCGGCACCGGCATCGTCAGCCGGGTGCGCACCATCGACGGGCTGACGCAATTCACCCGGACCCCGAGCCGGCGCAGCTCCAGCGCGTGCACCGTGGTCATGGCCGCGACCGCGGCGTTCGCCGCCGCGTAGTTCGCCTGTGTCGGCAGGGGATTGAGCAGGCCGGAGCCCGATGCGGTGTTGACGATGGCGCGGTCGGAGGACCGGCGACGCGACCACGCCGGGTTTGGTCAGGATGAGCAGGTGTTGAGCATGCTCTGTAGCGCGGACTTCTCCGACGATTGCAGGGTCAGGCCCAGCTGTGCTTCACGGTGATCCACATCTTGCTGTAGGTGCACCGGTAGGACGACAGCGCACGAGCTGTTCACGACAACGTTGGTGCCGTCGCGTTTGAGGACCTGCTCACGGGTGTTGCAGGTGCCGCTGATGGTGATCCAGTGCGGGAACTTGTCCCGCGAGTACCCGCTCATCGAGCCCTCGGCGCGGACGGTGAGAGCGTTGAGCTGCGACTGCGCGGTCGCCTCGACGGGATACCCGGCGGGATCGCCGACGCCGGCGCGGCACCTTGGACGGCCAGGCCGGTGCCGACGACCACCACCATCGCGGTCGCCGCGGCGCGGTGCGAGACGCGGCCAGGGCGGGTGAGGAATCGGAGAGTGCGCATGGCCGGTCTCCTCGGCGTCCGGGATGGAACTACGACCGTCACCCACGATCAGGGCTTCCGCATCACAGTGCCTTGTCGAACGATGGCAGTCGAAAGGCTGTCGTCGTGCAGCGGCACTCGTTGCGAGGTCGCGGTGCCTGGCGCCGCATCCTCGCCCGCGTCGCTACCCGGATCCTGCTCAGCCACGAGGCATCCCTCGACCACCTACGCGCCAGCTGACCTCGCCCGTGCGTGCGAATCGCCGGTGAACCGGTGGGCGGCCGTCCGCCGGCCAGGGTAGCCGGCGAACGGGTTGGTCATCCCGGAATCGCCCCGTACAACGGGGAGCTGATCGTCCGACGTGTCCGTGGTGTGGTCGCTACTCGGTGGGGGTGGCTTGCCGGCGGCGTAGCGTGCGGATCCATCCTTGGGCGGTGTGCCGAGGCACGTTGTAGTGATCGGCGAGTGCCGCTGGGCTGCCGGCCTGCTGATACACCGACTCCAGATCATCGGGTGACCGCCGGTACACCCGCCCCGTGCCGGGGGACGCCTCACCCTTCGCGGTCTGCTTGGTCTTCCGCCCTGCCTTGGTGGCCTTGGCGCCGGTGGCTTTGCGCCCACCCGCCCGGGTGGCACCGGTGGCCGGTGCTTTCGCTCGTGACGTCTGCTGGGGAACAGTGACCTCGGTTGGCTCGCTGTTCACCGGAGTGGTCGTAGCCGGTTGATCAGCGGTGGACGTGGTCGCGGCGACAGGCTGGCCCGCGTCGGTGTCGGCGGGTTCCTCGTCAACGGATGCGCCGGCGGGCGCTTCGTCGGCCGGAGCGGCAGGCGAGACGGTGAGTGCCTGCTGGCCGCCGACGGCAGGCGTGACCGCCTTCAGCAGCAGATCCAGATCGACCGCGGGAATCTGGCCCGCGGTCAGGCCGTCCCCCTCACCGGCGCGCACCACCAGTTCGGTGATACGCGCGGTCGCGCCGTTGAACTCGACTCTCACGGTTGTGGTCGCCCGGCTGGGATCGTCCGCGGCGATGCTGATGGTGTAGGAACTCACGACATGCCTCCATGTAGGGCAAGGGCCTCGTCACCTGCCGCGCGAATCATCCCGCGAAGACCACAAGAACTGGGCCCTGCCCGATCCGCTAATCGGTGATCGAAGGGTAGAAGCTACCGCATGTCCGGCGAGTTGCGACCAATACAGCGGCTAAGCAACCGGCCTGGGTCCGCGATGCGTCTACCGACGGCCATGCCCGCGGCCCCCGAAACATCCCGCCGGTCGGGTGCCGCACAGCTGCGGCTTTCGCCTTCGCCGACGGCTCCGGCCGCCTCTGTCGACTGGTCTTGTCGTTCAGCGTCGCGGTCAGGCACCCGCCTCACCAGGCGCACCTCCGCGGGGCTCTGACCGATCGCCTGATGTAGCCGGAATCAATCGGCGGCGACTGCTTACGATCTCGTGCGCAATTGGGTAGGGCCGTGAGCTGTGGTGGTGGGGCTTCGGCTACCAGGTGATCATGCGGTCGGACACCAGTCCGGCGACGGCGTCGATGGTCTTGGGCAACAGTTCACGGCGGC
>NZ_SMJY01000301.1:0-4793 GCF_004348355.1 Micromonospora sp. KC721
GGCGTGGGGGAGTCGGGTGTTGCACCAGACCCGGGTACGCACGGACTGGCGGTCCTCCTCGGAGAGGGTGGTCTCGCCGAAGTCGATGGCGAGCACGTGACCGAGGGAGCGGCGCAGCGCCATGGCCAGGGCGGCGGCCTCGTCGGCGCTGGTCAGCGTGGTCGGCAGGTGGATGACCCAGTGCGGCTCGTTCACCGGTGCCACCGGCCGTTCGAGGCCACCTGGGTGTGCCGGCAGTTGGCGTGCCGTGACTGCCACTGCCGCAACGCCTGGCGAATCCGCTCACCCTCGGTGTGGGCGATGCGCAGGTCGCGGGTGAGCCGTTCCAGCTCGTCGGCGAGCCGGTCGAGGTAGGCGTACACCTGCTCGGGGTCGAGGCCGCGCCACCGGCGGTAATCGAAGGTGGCGGCGCGGACGTGCTGCGGGAGCAGGCGTTGCATGGCTCGGTAGATCACGCTGTCTCGCTCTCGGTGTCCGTCGGGGTGCGGTGGGGTCCGGCTGGGCTTGCGGCACCGGGGCGGGCGGGGTCGTCCGGCACGACCCCGCGTGGCGTACCGGCCGGAGCCCGGCACCCGCCCCGGGCCCGTCTGCTGCGCGGGTCGTCCGCTCAGGTGGTCGCGGATTCCGCACCGGACAACCCGCCGGTGTACGCCGCCAGCGCGGCGACGGCCGTCGTCAGGCTCTCGGCCATCAGGTCGAGCTGCCCGGCGGCCTGCTGCCACTGCTCGGTCACCGCATCGTCGAGCAGGCCGGGCCGGTCCGCGTCGAGGAGCTGCTGCCCGGCGGTGGTGATCCGGGCCGGGAACCGCCCGATCCGGGTGGCCGCCGCGCCCAACCGGTCCCGCACGGTGTCCAGCGCCGCCACCAGTCCACCGATGGTGACCGGTTCCTCGTTGCCGGCGTCGGCACGCAGCCGGCCGACTCCGTCTCTGAGCTGCTGTTCCGCGTCGCCGGCCAGGTCGAGGGCGTCCTCGCCGCTGCGCCGGGCCTGCCGGATGGCCGGGTGCGCGCAGCCGGCGCTCATCCGTTCCAGCAGCACCGTGGCGGCGGCGACCGCGAGGTACGTCTCGCGCAGCTCACCGGTGACCTGCTCGGCCGCCCAGATCGCGCTGGCGGCGGGCACGTCCGAGTCCGTCATGGTGGGGATCTCCTTGTCGTGGGTGGGGATGCCGGGGCAGCACGACAGCCGGCCCGGAGGGGGTTCCGGGTCGTGGACACGTGCTGCCCCAGCGCTGTTCCGGGTGAGCCCCGGAGGGTGAGTCGCCCTTGTTTGCCGACGAGGGCCGCCTCGGCTTCAACATATGATGCCTAGTATCTCAAGTGCAAGCCTGGAACACCAAGAACTTGATGTCACAAGCGAGGGGTGGTCAGATGGTGGTGCCGACGAGGGAGCACTGCCATGTCCGTTACGCCGCACTACGTCCGTATCGCTAGCGAGATCCGAGACCGGATCCGTTCCGGCGACTTGAAGCCTGGTGACAAGCTGCCGTCGATCTCCGAACTCTGCGCCCACTACGACGTCTCCACTCAGGTCATCCGCTCGGCAATGTTGACGTTGCGCGCCGAGGGCCTGGTTGAGGGCCACCAGGGTCTCGGGGTCTTCGTGCGTGATCGTTCTGACGACCCAAAGTGATCATGCGGTCGTCAGTAGGGTTCGGGTAGTGCCGAGGGCTGCGATCTGCGTCGATTCCCGATAGTGTCCATCCGGTCACCTGCGTGTGGTCGGGCAGGTGGGATGGTTCGGAGAGTGTTATGTCCCAGGTCCAGCTTCGCAGCGCTGCGCTGCGCCAAATGATGGTGTCGATGACTGGCGTTCTGGCTCTCAGCTCTGATGGCGGGCGACTATGAGCGTCGGTGAAGTCAAAGCGACCCTGGGCGCTGCCGTTGAGGCCATGCGGCAGGGCCGTAGAGTTCTCGACCAGGCTGTCTCTCAGGCCGAGTCCGCCACCGGAGAAGCAGCCGGCGTGCTGCGAGGCGGCCAGCATGAAGAGGTGACGCGCATTCATCAGGCGCTCGCCTCCGCTGCGGCCGAGGTGGCACCCATTCGTCGCCGGTTCGACGCTGCTGCTGAGAAGATCGGCGACTACCTTTCCCGACTCGGATGACCGGCGTCGGCGAAGCCGTCGCGCAACTCCTTGCCATCAGGGAAAGGCTGGACGAGGCAGCCGTGACCGCCCTGCGGGCACAGGCGGAAGCCGAACAGGCGTTCGCGCACGTGGCAGAGGTTCGGGGTGGTAGCAGCGACCAACCACTTAAGGCCGCTGTGGCTGACATCGAAGTAGCCCGGGACAAGGCGGGCCGTTACGCCCGCCTACTGGCGGACGCCGCCCGGCATATCAGCGCTTACGTGAATGTCCTCGCTCCTGGTGCCGCGCCGTCCGAGGTCCCGGCAGAGAATGCGGCTCCCTCTGGCGAGCGCCTGGTCACCGAGGCGGAAGCCCGTGGACGCCGGGCCGACATCGCCTGGCGCAGGCAGGTCCAGAAGGCCGACGACACTGAGGACAGCCTCAAGAATGCCGAGACCAGTGCGAAGGAGGTGTTCAAGTTCCTCAAGCAGCAGCACCGCGATCAGGGCGGCACTGCCACGGGAACGACACCTCAGCAGCATGCTCCCGCTCAGGAGCGCCCTCAGGTCGACAACCCTGTGACGGCGGCCGTCATGGCGGCGGGTGCGCTGGCGGTGGTCGCTAAGGCGGTGTGGAACCATGGCAGGGACCGACGAGCCAGGAAACGGGACGATGATGATCAATCCTGATCTGCTGGACTACGTCCGGACGATGATTCGGGGTGACTATGCCGCGAACGACGTCGTTGAGGCCCGGCTGGACGCCGATGGCTGGGACGGCTTCCCCCGGTTCCTGGCGGCCCTTTTCTTCGTGGCCGTTGATCGTCGCTTCGGCACCGCAGCAGGGCCGCCGGAGGTCATCAAGTTCGTCGGTGATCTGCGTGCTGGTCTCGGTGAGGACAGCCCTGACATTCAACCCGACGCCGCCGAACGGCTGATCCTGTCGATTATCGACCCGTCGGTCGACTACTCGATCAGTCAAGACATGATCGGCCGGATCCAGGCCGCCACCATCCAGAAGATCCTCACGGAAGAGGATTTCAGTGACGCGGAGTTGGACGCGCTGCTTGCCGAGGCGGCAGAACTCGCCCAGCGAGCGTGAACGCATACCCGCGTGTTGCCGCCACTTGACACTGCGGGGCTGGACCCGCCGCTGACCCCCCTGCCCCGCCGAAACGCGGGCTGAGGCTCACGTGACTAGCGATCTGGCTGGCCGGGCGTACGCCCGTTTCATCGGTCGTGGGGGCGGAGGAGTTGCCGGCTCTCGGGCTCTGGCCGCCTCATCCTTCACAGCGTCTTGACCGCGTGTGACGTGTGGACGGCGCGCAGGGCACGCTCGACCGTCTCCTGGTTCTCGCCGACCGGTGCCACGTAGTCGAGGACATCGCGGGCGGCGTTCTCACCGAGCATTCGGGTGATCACCCAGGTGGCGAGGTACTGTGACGCCAGACAGCCGCCCGCGGTGGCGATGTTCCCCTCGGCGTGAAACGGCGTGCCCAGCACGGTGACGCCGTAGGCCTCCACATAGGGCCGGCTCTTCAGGTCCGTGCAGGCGGGCATGCCCGTCAGCAACCCGAGCCGGGCGAGCACCAGCGCGCCGGAGCACTGCGCACCGATCAGCTGCCGCGCAGGGTCGAGCGGCAGCCTGGAGATCAGCCGGTCGTCGGCTACCACGTCTCGCGTCTTCACCCCGCTACCGATCAGCACGACGTCGGCTTCGGTCACGAACTCCACAGGACGCTGCCCGGTCACCTCGACGCCGTTCATCGACGTGACCACCGGCGTCGGCGTCGTGATGAAGGCCGCCAGGCCGTCCTTTCGGCACCGATTGATCAGCGCGGAGGCTATGAAGCTGTCGAGCTCGTTGAACCCGTCGAAGGTGACCACGGCGACCTGCATCACAGCTCCTTCCGGCAGAGCATCGCAGATCCGACTTTGCCCGGCTGGCGGTTCCGAGCCGAGAGCCAATCGCCGGCCGGTGGCATGCCTGCCCGATGCCGGCACCTGGCACTGCCGGGTCGTACGCGCTGCTCACGCCCCTGTCCGCCGTTGCTGTCCCCTCGGCGTTGCGGGTCGCCACCAACCCGCCGAAGGCGACACGGTGCGTCATCCCTGTATGACCCATAGTCGCAGTTGCGGATCATCTACGGGGGACCGTCCAGAGTGGTGGTTTTGCCGGAAGTAAAGTGAGGTGTCAGTCCCACCAGAAAGGACATACGGAATGCTGCGTCGAATCGCATCCCTCACCGCCGCGACACTGCTCGCCGTGGTCACCTCGGTCACGGTTGCCGCGTCGCCGGCCATGGCCGGCGAGAACGCGATGGCCTGGACGTACGCCAACTCAATCGCCCGGGGACAGGCCGTCTGGTATCACGACGGCGACAGCCTCAAGGTCTGCGACATGGACGCCGACGGCCGGGGCATCCGGGGTGCCCTGTACTCGTACAACTCCTCGGGCGGGTTCTGGGAGCTTGAGTTCACGGTCACCGACTCGAACGCCTCGGACGGCTGCAAGTACGGCTCGGAGAACGTGCCGGACGGGCGGAAGGTCGAAGTCCTGGTTTACCAGTACTGGGGCAACGAGACGTGCTGCGCCGCGTCCTCGGTCGGCGTGGCCTGAGTCGAACCGGTGGCGGCCCGCCCGGCTTCCCGGCCGGCGGGCCGCCTGACGGCGGTCTGTTTGCTCAGAGCGGGTTGTCCGTGGGCGGGGTGGCCTGCGTCGTGGGGG
>NZ_SMJY01000302.1:0-4691 GCF_004348355.1 Micromonospora sp. KC721
CACCCGGCCGTGACCTGCGGCATATCGCGGCATCCACCCGATCGGAAACCGCAGCCTGCCGCAAGCCGTGAGCCACCCGACCCCGACCAGCGGACCCCGGCGCTTCGGGAGACCCGCAGGCGCCGGGTGGTGAGGTCAGCGTGGCCGGGGGATGCGGCGGCGTACGTCCGCGACGGTGGAGGGGCCGGGCTGCCAGGGGGCCACCCAGGGCGCGTCGGCCGGTGGGGTGACCACACCGCCCTCCAGGCTGGCGTACCGGCCGGCGAGGATGCGCTTCGCGGCGGCCACGTCGACGGTGTCGGTGTTCTGCCACAGGGCGGTGAAGAGCTGCTCGACCCGGACCCGGGCCTGCCGGCAGAACAGGTCGGCCAGCTCCACGTTCTCCGGGTGAATGTCCTTCTCGGCGTACGCCCGCACGCAGACCGCGCTCATCGCGAACAACTCCGCGCCGATGTCCACCACCCGGGCGAGGAACGCCTGCTTGCGCTCCATCCTGCCCTGCCAGCGGGACATCGCGTAGAACGTCGACCGGGCCAACTTGCGGCTGTACCGCTCGACCTGGCGGAGATGACCGGCGAGCGGGCCGAACTCACCGTACGCCTTCGGGCGCTGTCCCGGCCCGACCGCGAGGGTGGGCAGCCACCTGGCGTAGAACGCCCCGGCCCGGGCACCGGCCTTCGCCTTGCGACCCAGGTCGGCGTCCGGGTCGATGATGTCGCCGGCCACGGAGAGATGGGCGTCGACGGCCTCCCGGGCGATCAGCAGATGCATGATCTCGGTCGAGCCCTCGAAGATCCGGTTGATCCGCAGGTCCCGGACGAGCTGCTCGGCGGCGGCCGGGCGTTCCCCCCGGGCGGCGAGCGACTCGGCCGTCTCGTAGCCGCGCCCGCCCCGGATCTGGACCAGCTCGTCGCCGATCTTCCAGGCCATCTCGCTGGCGTACAACTTCACCAGCGCCGCCTCGATGCGGATGTCGTTGCGGTCGTCGTCGGCGAGCAGGCAGCAGAGGTCCAGCATGGTCTCCATGCCGTACGTGGTGGCGGCGATGAAGGCGAGCTTCTGGGCGACCGCCTCGTGCTCGCCGACCGGCCGGCCCCACTGCACCCGGTCGGCGGCCCACTCGCGGGCCACGTGCAGGGCCCACTTGCCGGCGCCGACGCACATCGCCGGCAGCGACAACCGCCCGGTGTTCAGCGTGGTCAGTGCGATCTTGAGGCCCTTGCCCTCGCCGCCGATGACGTTCTCCTTCGGTACGAAGACGTCATGGAAGCGGGTGACGCTGTTCTCCAGGCCGCGCAGGCCGACGAAGGCGTTGCGCCGTTCGACGGTGATGCCCTCGCTGTCGCCGTCCACCACGAAAGCGGTGATGCCGCCACGCTGGCCCTCGGCGGCGGGCACCCGGGCCATCACCACCAGCAGGGTGGCGACGGTGCCGTTGGTGGCCCAGAGCTTCACCCCGTTGAGCCGGTAGCCGGTGCCGTCGTCGGTGGGCACGGCGGTGGTGGCGAGCCGGGCCGGGTCGGAGCCGACGTCGGGCTCGGTGAGCAGGAACGCGGAGACCTCGCCGGCCGCGAGCCGGGGCAGGAACCGCTGCTTCTGCTCGTCGGTGCCGAACATCTTCAGCGGCTGCGGTACGCCGATGGACTGGTGGGCGGAGAGCAGCGCCCCGATCGCCGGGCTGACCGAACCGGCCAGCATCAGCGCCCGGCAGTAGTGCAGGTTGCTCAGCCCCAGCCCGCCGTACCTCCGGTCGATCTTCATACCGAAAGCGCCGAGCCGGGCCAGCCCGTGGAAGACCTCGTCGGGGATACGGGCGTCCCGTTCGATGGCGGCGCCGTCCACCTCGGCCCGCAGGTACGCCTCGAACGCGGTCAGGAACTCCTCGGCCCGCGCGACGTCGGCCGGATCGGAGCGGGGCCACGGGTTGATCAGGTCGAGCCGGAAGCGACCGAGGAACAACTCCTTGCCGAAGCTGGGCCGGTCCCAGGCCGTCTCCCGGGCGGCCTCGGCGACCTGCCGGGCCTCCTTCTCGGTGACCTGCCCCGACCGCTCTGAGCCCTGTCCCGACCGCTCGGCGGCCTGCCCCGACTTCTCGGGCAGCGACTCGGTGCCGTCGGCGGCGGATCGGCTGTTGTCTGTCGTGGTCACGGCTGCCCCCTCGAACCTCGGTCCGGACGCGTCAACGGGCGTGACATCCGCAACGCTACCCCTGGTTGTTACCCAGCGGTAGCCGTACGTGCACGTCGGATTTACCGGGCCGCGCCCGACCCGGCGCGACGGCCCTCGGCGAGGTCCCGCGGGTGGTCGTCGTCATCGTCGTCATCGTCGTCGATGTCGTCCTCACCCCAGTTGCGGCGGGCGAACGGCAGGAACACCCAGAGGGCCAGCAACCACAGCGCGGTGATCCCGCTGAGCACGAAGGCGATCGACCGGTCGAGGATGAAGTCGGTGATCAGCAGCACCGCGCTGACCATCGCGACCAGCATGAAGGCGAGCCCCGTACTGGCCATCCGGTGGGCGAACCGGACCAGTTCCGGTTTCCTGCCCTGCCGGAACAGCGCCCGGTGGAAGGCCACCGGCGAGATGATCGCCGCCGTGGCCGCCGCCGCGGAGAGCAGCGAGACGACGTAGATGTCCTTCTGGAAGTCGCTGGTCTGGGGAAAGCCGGAGCTGAACGGCAGGGTCAACAGGAAGGCGAAGAGGATCTGCACCCCGGTCTGCGCGACCCGCAACTCCTGAAGCAGGTCGGCGAAGTTACGCTGCCAGCGCTGCCGCTCCGATTCCCTGGACACGTGCCACCTCCGAAAGACGATGCCGACGGGTCCGGATTGCCGGCAGCAAGCTGGTGCCCCGGCACGGCACGCGCGAAACCGGCTCAGGAACCGCAGTGACCGTGTACCCGGGCCAGGATCGCCTCGACCAGCGGGGCCGGCGCCTCGTCGGGAATCCAGTGGGTGACACCGGAAAGCTCGACGAACCGGTACTCCCCCGTCACGTGCCGGACGCAGTCCTCCGCGGCGGTCCGGCCGATCGCGGCGTCCCGGTCGCTCCACACGAAGGTGGTCGGCACGGTCACCGGCCCGACGGCGGCCAGGTCCCGCGAGGACATGGCCCGGTACCAGTTCAGCGCGCCGGTCAGCGCGCCCGGCTCGCGCATCGGGTCGGCGTACCGGGCGACCCGGGAGGCGTCGCCGACGCCGGCGAGCAGCTTGCGCAGGGCAGCCGCCCGGAACGCGAGCAGCACCTTCTCCGCCTTGCCGGACTGCCGGAACAGCGCCATGTACGCGGAGCGGACCTTCTGCCGTGGATCGTTCGCCAGCGCGTATCCGTAGGCTGCCGGGTGCGGGACGGAGACGGCGGTCAGCGTCCGGACCCGCTGCGGGTGCCACGCCGCCAGCGCCCAGGCGACGACGGCGCCCCAGTCGTGCCCCACGACGTGGACCGCCTCGACACCCAGGGCGTCGAGTAGCGCCACCACGTCGGCGACCAGCTCGGGCACCCGGTAGGCGGACGCCTCGACGGGGCGGGCGCCCGGCGAGTAGCCCCGCTGGTCCGGCGCGTAGGTGCGCAGGCCGGCGGCGTGCAGCGGCGGCGTCACGTCGTCCCACTCCCCACCGTGCTGGGGGAAACCGTGCAGCAGCAGGACGGCCTCGCCGGCCTCCGGGCCGCCGGTGCGTACCTCGAACGTCAGCCCTCGCGCCTCGACCCGCATGATCGCCACCGTAGCCGACCGCACCACGCGCGTCGCCGTACGAGGGTGTCACGCTGGTCACCGGCTGGGCCGTTGCCGCAGGTCGGTGCTAGCGTCTGGACGAGAACACCTTCACCTCCGACAGGGGAGCGCACAGCGCTGAGAGTGTGGGCGGCCGCCCACAGACCCTCGAACCTGATCTGGGTAATGCCAGCGCAGGGAGTTCGGTCGACCTCCAGCCGCGCCGCCGTCCGGCGAGCACCGGGCGCGGCGTGCGTCTTCTCCTGGTTCGATCATTTGGACTGGGAGCACACCATGAAGCACACCGACAGCAACCGGTGGCGCACCATCGACATCGTCGTCGCGGCGGTGCTGGGAGTCGCCTTCGGCGTCATCTTCTGGGCCTGGGGGCTGCTGTGGAACGGCCCCGCCGAGGCGATTCCCCTGCCCGGCCGCGCCGTCATCTACGGCGTGTGGCTGGTGCCGGCTGTCCTCGGCGCCCTGGTCGTCCGGAAGCCGGGGGCCGCGTTCTTCACCCTGACCCTGGCCGCACTGGTCTCCGTGGCCCTCGGTAGCGCCTGGGGCTGGACGCTTGTCGTTCAGGGGCCGGCCGAGGCGGCCGCGGCCGAGCTGGTTTTCGCGGCGACCGGATACCGCGCCTTCCGGATGCCGGTGGCGCTCCTGGCCGGCACGCTGGCCGGCGTCGCCGCAGCTCTGTACGACGTCTTCATCTGGTATCCCGGGACGGCGTGGGGCAGCTTCCGTCTGCCGTACATTCTGATCACCGCTGTCAGCTCGCTGGTCGTCGCCGGCGTCGGTGGCTGGTACCTGACCCGCGCCCTGGCCGGCACCGGCGTACTGGACCGCTTTCCCGCCGGCCGCGACCGCCCCGCCGTCTGACCGACCACCCCCACCGGCCCGATTGCGTTGATCATGAAGTTGGCGGCGACGTGGACCGCGGACGGTGCCGCCAACCTCATGATCACAAAGGAGACAGGGG
>NZ_SMJY01000303.1:0-4668 GCF_004348355.1 Micromonospora sp. KC721
CCGGTGGGGCGGTGTGGACCGACCGGGGCAGGGCGGCAGCCACTCCCCCGCCGGCCACGTACGCCGACGCCTCCGCCACCGCCTGCTGTACCGCCTCGGAGACCAGCGCGCCCCGGGCCAGCGCGAGAGTGGCGGCGGAGGCGAACCGGTCCCCCGCCCCGCAGGTGTCGCCCTCGGCCGTCACCGGGGCCGAGACCACCAACGGGGTCGTCCCGGCGTGGCAGAGCAGTGCGCCGTCCCCGCCGAGGGTCACCGCCACCGCGCCGGCCCGCCACCGCTCGCGCAGCCCCTGCGCGCCCCGGGCGGCGGTGGCCAGCCGGGACTCCCCGGCGGGCACCTTGGTCAGTTCCCGGGCCTCCGGCTCGTTGGGGGTGGCCAGGGTGACCCCGGGCACCGCCGCCGGCCCCCGTGGATGCGGATCCCAGACCACCGGAGCACGGGTCGCGGCGAGGGCGGCGCGCAGCGCCGGCTGCCGGGCCACGCCCCGGCCGTAGTCGCTGACCAGCACGGCCGACGCCTCGGCCAGCAGCCGCAGCACCGCCTCGTGCGGCTCGCCGGGCACGCCGGCCGGGCCACCCCGGTCGTGGCGCAGCAGGACCCGGCCCCGCGCCCGCAGCCGGATCTTCTCCGCCGTGGCACCGGGCAGCGGCAGCGCATACACCCGCACCCCGGCGGCGGTGAGCAGGGTGGCGAGCCGGGCTCCGGCGGCGTCGTCGGCGAGCGCGGTCACCAGGGCCACCTCGGCGCCCTGCGCGGCGGCGAAGACGGCCGCGAGGCCGGCTCCGCCGGGCCGGTCGGCGTGCGTGGTCTCGTCCAGCACCGGGACCGGCGAGTCCGGGCAGAGCCGGTTCACCACGCCCTCGACGTCGCGGTCCAACAGGGTGTCGCCGACAACCACCAGGGGTCCGGTCACGCTGTCCCTCCTTGTCCCGCCTCCACCTGGCGCCCACCGCCGTCGAGCAGCACCTCCACCCCGGCTCGGACCGGCCCGGCGCTGGTCGTGGTTCCCGCCGGCGCCGGCTCGGTCGGGACACGGCGGGCAGCCGCGGCCGGCAACTCCCGCTCGACGTACTCGCAGAGCACGTGGGTGGAGACCAGATGCAGCTCCTGCACCACCTGACCGTCCGCTGAGGCGATGGGCAGCGCCTCGTGGCACGCCTCGGCCAGCGGGTTCGGGGCCGGGCCGGTGAACGCCCAGCAGCGCACGCCGACCTCGCGGGCGGCGTCGACCGCGCGCAGCAGGTTGGCGCTGGTGCCGCTGGTCGACATCAGCAGCAGGATGTCGCCGACCCGGCCGTGCGCGCGGACCTGCCGGGCGAAGACCTCGTCATAGCCGTAGTCGTTGCCGATCGCGGTCACCGCCGAGGTCTCGGCGTGCAGCGCGATCGCCGACAGGGGTCGACGGTCGTCGCGGAGCTTGCCGACCAGTTCGGCGGTGAGGTGCTGGGCCTCGGCGGCACTGCCGCCGTTGCCGGCCACCAGCAACCGGCCACCGCCGGTTAGTGTCCGGGCCAGCTCGGTGCCCCAGCGGGCCAGCAACGTCTCGCAGTCCCGGTACGGCAGCAGCGCCTCGGCCAGCAACGTCAGGTGCGCGTCGAGCAGCCCGCCCGCCATCAGGCGACCACCCGGCTCGGCCGGCGGACCGCGGCGACCTCGCCGTACAGTTCCGCGATCCGCTCGGCGGCGGAGGCCCACGAGTAACTACGCCGGGCTCGGCGCAGCGCTGCGGTGGCGTACCCGAACCGGCGGATCCGGTCGTCGAGCAGACGCTGGACCGCGATGCCCAGGGCCCTCGGGTCCCGGGCCGGGACCAGGTCGCCGGTGACTCCGTCGACGACCGTGTCCTTGATCCCACCGACGGCGGTGCCGATCACCGGCACCCCGCAGGCCATCGCCTCCAGTGGGGTGAGCCCGAACGGCTCGTACCAGGGGGCGGCCACCAGCACGTCCGCGGAGCGGTACCAGCGGCCCATCTCCTCCCGGGGTACCGCGCCGACCAGCCGGACCCGGTCGGCGACCCCGCAGGACTCGGCGAGTGCGCGCAGCCGTCGGGCGTACGGGTCGGCCTCCAACAGCCCGGCGGGCGGACCGCCGACGATCACGCACTCGGCCCGGGGCACCAGCTCCATCGCCCGGATCACCGTCTGGAAGCCCTTGCGTTCGACCAGCCGGCCGACGGTGAGCACCCGGGGCCGGTCGGGCTCCCGCTCGGCGGCCGGCCCGAGGGGAGCGAAGGTGGTCAGGTTGACCCCGGAGGGGATCACCGTCATCCGGGACCGGGGTACGCCGAGGCGGACCAGCTCGCCGACCTCGTCCTGGCACTGGGCGATCACCCGGTCCACCGCGCGGCCCAGTTCCCGCTCGTAGCCGATCCGCCGGGCCGGGCTGGTGTCCTGTACGCCCTGGTGCCGCTTCTTGACCGTGCCCAGCGCGTGGTACGTCTGCACCACCGGCACTCCGGTCTGTCGACCGGCGGTCAGCGCCGCGAGCCCGCTCATCCAGAAGTGCGCGTGGACCACCTCGGGCGTCCAGTCGCCGCCCCGCCACCGCTGCGCCAGCCAGTGGCTGAACTCCTTCATGTGCGGCAGCAGCTCGTCCTTGGCCACCGGTTCCGCGGGGCCGGCGGGCACGTGCACCACCTCGTACCCACCGGGGGCACGGACCGCCACCGGCAGGTCGACGGCGTCGCGGCGGGTGTAGACCCGCACGTCGTGCCCGGCGGCCGCCAGCGCGGCGGCCAGTTCGGCGACGTGGGTGTTCTGCCCGCCGGCGTCCTCACCGCCCAGCACGGCGAGCGGGCTGGCGTGCTCGGAGATCATCGCGATGCGCATACTTCCTCCTCCAGCAGGCGGTCCCAGTCGGCGAGGAATCGGTCCAGGCCGTAGCGGCCCCGGGCGGCGACGCGGGCCCGCTCGCCCGCCCGGCGGGCCTCGGCGGGTTCGGCGACGAACCGCCGCGCCGCGTCGACGAGCACGTCCATCCGGGTGGAGATGACTCCGGCGTCGGGTGGGATGGCCTCGACGGCTTCGGTGGTGGCCAGGGCGATGACGGGCATGCCGATGTGCATGGCTTCGATGAGGCTGAGTCCCAGTGAGGTCCACCGGCACAGGTGCAGGTAGGCGCGGCGTTGGGCCAGTTCGGTGTGCATCCGGTGCTGCGGCAGGTCGTCGTGGCTGGTCAGCCGGTCGGTGGGTAGGCCGAGGTGGTCGGCGAGGCCGGTGACTTTCATGCCGTAGACGTCTAGTGGCGCGATCTGGGCGAAGCGGGTGAGCAGGTCGGTGCCGGTGACGCGCCAGCGGCGGATGGGTTCGTTGGTGACGACGGCGAGTCGGTCCAGTTGCCCGGTCCATTCGGTGGTGGGTGGTACGACGCCGTGTTCGATGACGGTGGTGCGGGTGCCCCCGTTGTCGTAGAACAGTTCGTTGAAGTGGGTGACGTGGGTGAGGAGGAGGTCGTCGCGGTCGGCCATGGGGTGGCGGGTGTGGGGTACGTCGCCTTTGGGGGTGTTGTGTTCGACGTAGATGGCGGGCAGGTCGCGGCCGGGGCGGCGGGCGAGCCATTGTTCGGCGAGGTCGAGTTCTTCGGGGCGTTGTAGCAGTACGACGTCGATGTGTTCGTGGCGTAGCTGTTCGGGGGTGGTCTCGATGGCGTTGTCGGGCCAGGGGTAGGTGCGGGCCCGGCCGAGTCCGTAGGGGCCCCGGTCGGGGGTGACGGGGATGAGGTAGCGGTGTTTGCCGTGCACGAAGGACGTGGTCCAGGAGCCGTGCACATGCCACACCAGGATGTTCATCGGGTGCTCCCGCCGCCGGTGACCACCGCCGGCGCCTGCGGGCCCGGCGCGGTCACCGTGCCGGACGGCGGCGGCGTGTCGGCCGACACGCCGAGCAGGCGTACGGCGTCCAGCACCCGACCCGGTTCGACGGTGGCCAGGCAGGGGTGACCGGGCTCCGGGCAGCGGGTGGCGCGGGTGTCCCGGCAGGCGGCGGTGGCGTCACCGAGGCGGACCGTCGGCACCCGGTAGGGCCCCCACTGTCCGTACGGGACGGTGGGAGCGAAGAGGCTGACCACCGGCACACCCAGCGCCGCGGCCAGATGCGCCGGACCGGTGTTACCGACGACGAGTGCGCCGGCCCCGGCGAGCACCGCGGCCAGCTCCGCCAGCCCGGTGCGTCCGCCCAGGTCGAGGCCGGCGTCGCCGGCGACGCCGGCGGTCAACGCCGTCTCGTCCGGACCACCGGTGACCACCACCCGGTGACCGGCGGCGGCGAGCACCCGGACGATCCGGGTGGCCAGCTCGGGTGGGCAGGCGCGGCTCTGGACCGCGGAGCCGGGATGCACCACCACGTACCCCGCGGGGCCGAGCCCGGCCGGCGGTGGGGGCAACCCGTCGGTGCGTACCCGCAGGGTCGGCTGGTCCCCCGGCGGTAGTCCGAAGCCGGCGGCGGCGGCGAGGGAGAGGGCGCGTTCGGGTTCGGGTGTGCCGGTGGGGACGTGGTGTCGGATGTCGAGGAGGCTGCCGGGGTAGTCGTCGCTGATGGCGCTGATGCGGGGTACGCCGGCGAGGCGCAGGAGCAGGGCGAGGGGGAGGGGGGACTGGTGGAAGCTGGTGAAGATGACGGCTTCGTCGGCGGCGACGGCGGCGAGTCGGGTGGTGAGGTGGTGGATGTC
>NZ_SMJY01000304.1:0-4648 GCF_004348355.1 Micromonospora sp. KC721
CGCCGGCCCCTACTCCCAACTCGCCCGCATCGGGGATCTGCTGATGCTGTCCGGTCAGATCGCGGTCGACGACGATGGCCAACTGGTCGGCATCGACAGCATGGCGGCACAGGGCGACCGCATCTTTGAGATCGTCGCCGCGCTGCTTGCCGCCCACGGCGCCACCATGGCCGACATCGCCCATGTCCGTACCTTCGTCACCGACCTGGACCGGCTCGCCGAGCTGCGCGAGGTACGACGGCGCTGGTTTCCGGGGCAGCCACCGGCCAGCACCACCGTGGAGGTCGCCCGGCTGTTCCACCCCGAGGCGCTGCTCGAAGTCGAGGTCACCGCGCTGGTGCCCGCAGCCGACCAGATGCCGGTGGGCACCAGCGGCAACTGACAAGGGGTTGGAGCAGGGACAACCCTTCCGCTCCCGTCAGGACCGACTGGTCGTGGCCGGCGGCCATGCCGGATCCGGCTGCCTGCCAGTCGTCCGGCACGACGGCAGCGGTCAGCGGCGGCGCCAGAGCACCCGCCACGACCAGGGCCGGCGGGCGGGCGCGGCGGGATCGGGCGGCGAGGTCGTCAGCGCGGCCGGCGAGGCCACTGCCGGCTGCCGCTGGGTGCGCCACTGCCGTACCACGTCCTCGACGTCCACGGGACCGACGGCGACCCGGGGCCCGTCCGGGTAGCGCAGCCAGGCCACGATCTGCGCGTTGAGGTCGGCGACGACCGCCCGGACGGCCTGCTCGGTGGGCAGGTCGCGGACCTCGTCAGGAAGGTTCTCGATCTTGCGACGCAGTTGCAAAGGTGTGGGCAGCAGCAGATCGGTGGGCAGCGCCTCGCGTTCCAGGAAGCTCTTGATCCACCACAACTCGTCGTAGGGCAGCCCTCGCCCGGGGATCGGCTTGCCCGCACCGGGCAGGTTGTCGAAGTCCCCGCGCTCCAGCGCGGAGCGGATCTGCGCCTCGACCCTCGCCTCCATGTTGTTGCTCATCCCCGACACCTCCTGCCCCTACGGTAATCACTCTCCGGCGGGGCAACACCGTCCCGGCCGGACGGCGGGCCGTTCCCGAGCGGAGGATCGGAGGCCGGACAGTGGAGGAGTGCGCATGTGGGACTGGCTGGTGGGCCTCGCGGTGGCGGCGGCGTGCGTGATCGCCAGCTGGGCGGTGCTGGTGCTGCTCGCCCGGCGGCTGCCCCCTGGCGTGCTGCGTGACCTGGCGGCGTTCGTCCCCGACTGCCTGACCGCGGTACGCCGGCTGCGCGCCGACCCGCGCGTGCCCCGTCCGGCCCGGGTGGCGGTCGTGCTGGCCGGGCTGTGGTTGGCCAGCCCGATCGACCTCATCCCGGAGTTCCTGCCGGTCATCGGGCCGCTGGACGACATCGTGGTGATCGCCCTGGCGTTGCGTTACGCCGGGCGGCAGGTGCCCCGGGAGGTGCTGCTGGCCGCCTGGCCCGGCGAGCCGCGCCTGCTGCTGCGGCTGCTCGGCCCGGCCGGGGCCTGACCGGGCTTGTGTGGCGGGCCGGAAGGTGGACCTGACACGGGCCGTGGATCAGCGGCCGGACGTGGTCACGGCCGGGCGCAGCCGTACGTGGCGGTGCCCGTCCCGCGGCCACGGCGGCTGGGCCGGCAGCACCTCGACGAGGTCGTACCCGGTCTTCTCCGCCACCCGGCAGGAGGCCTCGTTGTCGATCTGGTGGAGCAGTTCCAGCCGGGTCAGCCCGGCGGCCGCGAACCGGGTGAACGCCCACGCGGAGACCGCCTCCAACGCTCGCGGGGCCACTCCCCGGCCACGGGCGTCGGCGGCGGTCCAGTAGCCCACCTCCGCGTCGGGGCGGCCGGGAACGATCTCCTTGAGCAGCACGTGGGCGACCAGCCGCTCGGTGGCGCCGGCCACCTCGCAGACCGCGAAACTGAACCGGCGCCCCGCCGCCCAGCCCTGCCCGGCGCGGGCCACCCAGCGGCGGGCCTGGGCGACGTCCCGCAACGGATGGCGGGTGTGTGCCCGCAGCACCGGGTCACGGTGCGCCGCCACCAGCGCCTCGACGTCGTCAACCCGCCATGGGCGCAGGACGAGCGCGGGGGCGGACGCGGTGGCCGGGACACGCAACATCATCGACATCCGTGCAGTGTGACCCACCATCGCCCGGGCCAGCAGTCGCCAATTGGCTGTCGGGCCGGTGTGGTGGCACGGGTACGGTCACCGAAACGAGGACGGGGGGCGCGGATGGTCACGGTGGGCGCGTTGGTCGGGATCGGTCTGGTGGCGTTGGGTCTGGTGCTCACGCCCGGGCCGAACATGGTCTATCTGGTGTCCCGGTCCGTGACCCAGGGTCGGCGGGCCGGCTTGGTCTCCCTGCTCGGGGTGGCGGTCGGTTTCCTGGTCTACCTGACGGCCGCGGTGGCCGGCATTGCCACGGTGTTCGTGCTGGTGCCGCCGCTGTACACGGCGGTGAAGCTGGCCGGGGCGGCATACCTGCTCTGGCTGGCGTGGCGGACGCTGCGCCCGGGCGGCAGTTCGGCGTTCACGCCGACGCCGTTGCCGCCGGACCGGCCCCGCCGGCTGTTCACGATGGGTCTGGTCACCAACCTGCTCAACCCGAAGATCGCGATCCTGTACGTGTCGCTGCTGCCACAGTTCGTCGAGCCGGCGCGCGGGCAGGTGGCCGTACAGAGCCTGCTGCTCGGCCTCACCCAGATCGCGGTCGCGCTGACGGTCAACGGGCTGATCGTGCTGACCGCCGGCACGGTGTCGACGTTCCTGGCCAGCCGGCCCGGCTGGGCCCGGGCACAGCGGTACGTGATGGGTGGTGTGCTGGCGGGCCTTGCGGTGCGCATCGCCGCCGACCGCTCCCGTGCCGCCGTCGCGATGCCCTGACCCCGCCTGGGCCACCCGGGCGGTCAGGTCTCGCGGACCACGGAGGTCTCGCGGACCACGGCGGCGCCACCGGCGGGCACCACCACCGTGCCGTCGACCGGTGTGTCGGTGAGCAGGTCCACTCCGACGGCCGGGACGGGTTGCGGCCGGTCGGTGTGGTTGAGCAGGAACAGCCAGCTCGCCTCGCCGGCGCGGCGGCGGACCGCCTCGACGCCGGGTGGGGCGTCCGGGCAGACCGGCTCGACTCCGGCGGCGCCGGCGGCCTCGACCATCAGCCGCCGGTACGTCTCGTCGTCGGGGCGGGTCGAGACGTACCAGGCGGTGCCCGCGCCGAAGCGATGCCGGGTGACCGCGGGCCGGCCGTGAAGCGTCCCGCCGACGTATGCGCTGATGGTCTGCGCACCGGCCAGGTGCACCGTCTCGGCCCAGATCCGCCCGGTGCCGCCGCCCGACAGCGGTACCTGCTCGTCGTCGGCGAGCGGATGGAACTCCTCCACCCGTACCCCCAGCACGTCCCGGAAAGCGCCCGGGTAGCCGCCGAGACGGACCCGGGCGTGCTCGTCGGCGACGCCGCTGAGCCAGGTCACCAGCAGGTGTCCGCCGCGCGCGACGTACCCACGCAGCCAGTCGGCGGTGGCGTCGGAGGCCAGGTAGAGCGCGGGCAGCACCAGCAGCCGGTACGTCCGCACGTCGTCGCCGGCAACGACGACGTCGCAGGCGTACCCGGTGCTCCACAGTGCCCGGTGCGCGGCGGCGACCTCGGCCTGGTGGTCGAGTGCCTCGGACGGCAGACCGGGGTGCTGCAGCGCCCAGCCGCTGGCCACGTCGTGGACGATCGCGACGCGGGCGTCGACGGCTCCCGCGTCGCACTCGGCGATCCGTTCCAGGATGCCACCGAACTCGACCGCCTCCCGGAACACCCGGCTGTCCGGGCCGGCGTGCGGCACCAGCGCCGAGTGGAAGCGCTCCGCCCCGCCGGCTGGGGCGCGCCACTGGAAGAACATCGCTCCCCGGGAGCCGCGCGCGACGTGGGAGAGGCTGTGCCGGGCCATCCGCCCGGGTTCCTTGGTGTGACTCCACCGGCGGGTGTGGATCTGACTCGCGGCGCTCTCCATCAGCAGCCAGGCCGGTGATCCGCCGCCGGTGGCGTGCCGGGCCCAGCCGCGGGCCAGGTCGGCGGCGAGCGCGGTCTGTTCCTCGGCGCCGCCGTCGACGGCCGACGGGTAGTGGTCGATCGCCACCAGGTCCACCTCCCGGGCCCACCGGGCGTGATCGACCGGCACCCAGTCGCCGAGCACGTAGTTGGTGGTGATCGGCACCCGGGGGTTGGCGGCGCGCAGCAGGTCCCGCTGTTCGACGTACGCGGCGAGCAGGGTGTCGGACCAGAACCGGCGGAAGTCCAGCAGCTGGCCGGGGTTGGCCAGGTATCGGGTGGCACGGGGGGTGTCGATCTGGGCCCAGTCCGAGTAGTGCTGGCTCCAGAAGCTGGTCACCCAGGCGTCGTTGAGCGCGTCGAGGTCGCCGTAGTGGTGGGCCAGCCAGGTGCGGAACGCCGCCGCGGTGTGTTCGCAGTGGCAGTCGGTGCCGTACTCGTTGTGCACGTGCCACATCGCCAGCGCCGGGTGCGCGGCGTACCGGTCGGCGAGCACCTGTGCGATGCGGCGGGCGGCGGCCCGGTAGGCGGGGGCGGCGGCGCAGTAGGTGTCGCGGCTGCCGTGATGCAGGCGTACCCCGGCGGCCGTGACCGGCAGCGCGTCCGGGTGGGCGAGGGTGAACCAGGGCGG
>NZ_SMJY01000305.1:0-4627 GCF_004348355.1 Micromonospora sp. KC721
ACCCCGCACCTTCTCGCACGGTTGGAGATTTCGTGCGCAGTACCCACCCTCGCCGCCGTACGCTTCCCGCTGCCCTCTCGCTGGCGCTGGTCGCCAGCCTCGCCTGGGGCGTGACGGAGGCCCAGAGCGACACCCCCGCCCGGGCCGCCGGCGCCTCGGTGCTCGACGAGGACGGCATCCTCGCCGCCCATGGTCTCGACGAGCCGCAGTGGTACAAGGACAATATCCCGTTCCTCGACACTCCCGACACGAAGATCAACGACGTCTACTACTACCGGTGGAGCACCCACAAGCGAGCGTTGCGCTACACGGTGCCGGGCACCGGATACATCTCCACCGAGTACGACCAGCCCGTCTGGTACTCACGCGGTGATTCCTACAGCGGCCTGGTGGACGCGGCCGGATACCACATCCTCGACGGCCGGTGGCTGCGTGACCGCACGTACACCGACGACTACCTGGAATACTGGCTGCGCGGGTCCGGGGTGGGCAGCAACCGCGGTTTCAGCGAGTGGGTCGCCAGCGCGGCGTACCAGCGCTACCTGGCAACCGGCGACGCGACGCAGCTCAAGGCGTACCTGCCGCAGTTCATCGCGCTGTACAAGAAGTGGGACTCCAACTTCACCCAGAACATCACCGTCAACGGGGCCGCGACCACCGACGACCTGTACTTCCAGTCCCCGCTCTCGGACGCCACCGAGTACACCGAGACCTCGATGCGCAGCACGGACTGGTTCGGTGGTGGCCTGGGCTACCGGCCGACGATCAACAGCTACATGTACGCGGCTGCCCAGGCGATCAGCAAGATCGCCACGATGACCGGGGACACCACGACCGCCAACGACTACGCCGCCAAGGCCGCCGCGCTCAAGGCCGGGGTGCAGAACTCGCTGTGGGACCCGCAGCGGCAGTTCTTCATGCACGTCTACAACAATCACTCCAGCAACAGCGGCATCGCCTGGACCCGCACCACGTGGCGGGAGGCGATGGGCTTCGCCCCCTGGGCGTTCGGGCTGCCGGACCCGCAGTACTCGGTGGCCTGGAAGCAACTGACCGACCCACAGCGCTTCGCCGGGGCGTACGGCCCCTACACGCTGGAGCGGGTGCACGACTTCGAGGCCGAGCAGGCCACGGTCAGCCGGGCGAACATCCGCACCGCGTCGAGCGCCTCGAACGGCCAGTACGTCGGGCAGATCGACTTCTCCGACAGCCACGTGACGTTCACCGTGAACGCTCCGGGCGCGGGGACGTACCCGGTGAACATCTACTACGCCAACGCCACCGGTGCCACCTCGACGCACAACCTGTACGTCAACGGGGCGACCACGCCCATGACGGTGAGCTACCCGGTGACCGGTGCCTGGGGCTCGTTCTCCAACTCGCAGGTGGTGACCGTCCAGGTGCCGATGAAGGCCGGCGCCAACACGCTCAAGTTCATGAAGGGCGCCACCGGGTACGCGGAACTCGACCGGATCACCGCGAACCCCTACTTCAACTACCAGGCGTACCCGGCGACGCAGAACTTCGACGACACGAACTGCTGCCACTGGAACGGGCCGAGCTGGCCGTTCGCGACGAGCGCGACGCTGACCGGGCTGGCGAACCTGCTCCAGGACTACCCGGCGCAGAGCCACGTCACCAAGCAGACCTACAACACTCTGCTCAGCCAGTTCGCCGCGCTGCAGTACAAGAACGGCAAGCCGTACATCGCCGAGGCCGCCAACGGCGACACCGGCGAGTGGGTCTACGACGCGGTCAACTTCAGCGAGCACTACAACCACTCGAGCTTCGTCGACCTGGTCCTCAGCGGCCTGCTGGGCATCAAGCCCCAGGCGGACAACACCCTGGTGCTCAAGCCGCTGGTGCCGGACGGCTGGAACTATTTCGCACTGCAGAACCTGCCGTACCACGGCCACACGTACACCATCGTGTGGGACCGGGACGGCACGCGCTACAACAACGGCTCCGGCCTGCAGATCTTCCAGGACGGCACGCGCATCCACCAGTCGGCGAGCCTGGGCAACACCATCGTCCAGGTGGCGGCCCCGGTCGCCCCGGCGGCGACGCCCGAGCTGGAGAACGTGGCGGCCAACGCCTGGAACGCCGACCAGGAGTGGTTCAAGGGCTGGGACAACCGCACCTACACGCAGAAGTTCCCGAAGGCGTTCGCCTCGTACACCAACACCGTGTCCAACGGCAAGCGCTGCCGCAGCGCCAACAACCCCCGCTGCGTGGAGGCGTACGACCTACCGCTGAAGGCCACCAACGGCTACATCCGGTACGACCGGACCCCCGACGACCGGTGGACCAACGCCGGCTCGCCGAACAGCACCGATCACCTCGGCGTGGACTTCGGGTACCAGCGCCCGGTCAACCAGGTGAAGATCTACACGTACGACGACGGGCAGAACGTCCGCGTCCCGGTCAGCTTCGACGTGCAGTATCTGTCGGGCGGCACGTGGCAGTCGGTGCCGAACCAGGTCAAGACGCCGGTTACCCCGGTGGCGAACAAGCCGAACGAGGTGAAGTTCTCCACGGTGACCACCTCGCAGCTGCGGGTCGTGTTCACCCCACAGGCCGGCACGTACGTGGGCGTGACCGAGCTGGAGTCCTGGTACCCGGTGCAGGCACCGGTGAAGATCGTCAACAAGAACAGCAACCTGGAGCTGGGCATCGCCGGCGCGTCGCCCAGCTTCGGAGCGGCGGCAACCCAGCAGGCGGCCGACACCAGCCTGAACCACCAGTGGCAGTTGACGCCGGCCGAGGGCGGTTACTACAAGATCTTCAACCGCAACAGCGGTCTCGTCCTCGGCATCAACGGCGCCTCCACCACCGCCGGCGCGACCGCTCTGCAGTGGGGCGACACCCTGACGGCGGACCACCTGTGGCAGGTGGTCGACGTCGGCGGCGGCTACGTCAAGCTGGTCAACAAGAACAGTGGGATGGCGCTCGGGATCAACAACATGTCCACCGCGGCCGGGGCCGCCGCGATCCAGTGGAACGACAGCGGCACCGATGACCAACGCTGGAAACTGGTCACGGCGAGCTGACCGACCGATCGCCGCGGGCGGCTCGAGGGGGCGGGAACGCTTTCTCCGGCCGCCCGCGCCGCTTGACGAGCGGTCCCGCCGTCCCCGTCTGTCGCAGGTTGCTTCGCTGCCGCACGGTCACGGCCCGGTCGAACAGTGCGCGATCGTCGCAGAGCACCCTGATCGCACCATCAGCGTGCGCCGGGAGTTCGCCCGCTCGGGCCCCGTCCGGGGTCAGAAAGCGGTGATCACGCCTGGTGCCCGCTCGCGACGAGAGAGCGCACGGAGCAGCGGCACGGTCCCGTGGTGTGCCCTGGCAATCCGGGCCAGGGTGGTGACCACGACATCCGCGGCCTCGTCGGGGATGTCGGGCGTGGGCACGCCGAGGCTCACGGCGAGGTCGTCCAGGTGGACGGCGAGTTCGATCAGCCTGGTGATCAGGCATTGATCGAGGGGCATGGCCCAGCGATCGAACACCAGGACCGGATGCTCGCTCGGCAGGTCGGCGAGGCGGGGCTCCAGACGGGCGCGGGCGGCGTCGAAACGGTCGGCGAGGTCGGTGGCACCGGTTCCGGCGGCTTGCTCGCCTCGGGCGCGGATGTGCCGCTGGGTCGGGTCCTCGGGCCCGGCTTGCGGGTCACCGGCCGTCAGGAAGTACCGCACCGCGTCAATCTGGTCCACGCCCGCGGGGACCGGCGCGTCGAGATAGCGCTCCACGTTGAACACCGCCCGGCCGAGGTGACCGGCCAGCCCGCTGATGCGGAAGTCGCGCAACGCACTGGGCTGTGTCCAGCGGTCGGCGAGCCGGCTGTCGTGCAGCAGTGCAGACACGACGGCTGCGGTGGCGAGGAACTCGGCGGCGACCACATTGGCAAGGTTACGCACTGCTGGGGCGTTCCGGCCCGCGTCGCCCGAACCGTGCGTGCCACACCACCCCAGCCGGACAAGGTTGACAGACGTCGATTGACAGAAATACTTCCGGCGGTAACACTACCGATGCATCTGTCCGGCTACTGGAAGCGCTTGCCGCGCAAAGGTTTCAACGGGGGGACCAGCCGATGAGCGCCGCCCGGGGCCTTCGCCGACAGGAAGAGGAGTTCCGATGCGCAAGGCGAGTGCCCGGGCTTTCACAGTGCTCGGCATGGCCACGGTGATCGCGGGCACGGCGGGCACAGCCGCTGCCGTGTCGCCGGGAGCAGCCGCCACAGGCTGCCGGGTGAGCTACGCCGCCAGCTCCCAGTGGCAGGGTGGGTTCGGAGCGAACATCACCATCACCAACCTCGGCGACCCCGTATCGTCCTGGGCCCTGACCTGGAGTTTCCCGGCAGGGCAGACGGTCGGCCAGGCGTGGAGCGCCGAACTCACCCAGAACGGGCCGGATGTCACGGCAAGGAATGTCGGCTACAACGGTTCGATCGCGACGAACGGCACCGTGTCCTTCGGGTTCAACGGGGCCTGGACCGGCAGCAACCCGGATCCGACCAGCTTCGCGCTCAACGGGGTGACCTGTACCGGCTCCACCGGCGGCTCGCCCTCGGCGAGCCCGACAAGCACCGGCAACCCCACCCCCACCGCGACGCCGACGCCCACCTTCTCGC
>NZ_SMJY01000306.1:0-4604 GCF_004348355.1 Micromonospora sp. KC721
CGCAGCCGCACGCCCCCCGGCATCGGCCGCTGGTCCAGCGCCTGCTGGATCTCCAGCCCCGCACGCACCGCCCGGTACGCGTCGAGCCCGTCGGAGCGGCGGGCGCCGAACAGCGCCATCACCGCGTCGCCGACGTACTTCTCCACCACACCCTGCCAGCGCCGCAGCACCCCCGCGACGGTGTCGAAGTACGCCCGTTGCAGGGCCCGGACATCCTCCGGGTCGAGCCGCTCGGTCAGCGCGGTCGACCCGACGATGTCGGCGAAGAGCACACTGATCGTGCGCCGTTCCTCCGGCACCGGCCAGGCCGGCACAGTGACGTCTTTCTCCCGACCGGCGACGATCGTGGACAGTGGCATCGCACCCACCTTTCCCAGCGGTGCCTGACGACCCTCCGGAGACTGTCACCACCGGCGCGTCGGGGGATCTGCAGAACGACGTATGTCGGTCCACCGCCACCTTCGGCCACAAACTCGACGCGAGAGGTACGACAGCGCCAATCAGCCGTAGAACGGCGCGAGAGGTGTGACTAGGCTGCGGACATGGCCAGCGATGTGGACACCGCACCGCTCGTCGGCCGTGCCGACCATTTGACGGAGCTGCGTTCCGCGCTCCTCGGCGAGTCGGGGTCGGGGCAGACCGCCGCGGTCTTCGTCAGCGGCGAGAGCGGGGTGGGCAAGTCTCGGCTGTTGCACGAGGCCGGTGCCCGGCTGCGTGCCGCCGGAGCCGTGGTTCTCACCGGCTCCTGCCTGGACATCGGCGACGCGTCCCCGCTGCACCCGGTGGTGCAGGCGCTGCGCCGGTTCGACGCCGACCTGGCCGGATCGCAGGTCCGCACCTCGTCCGCCGTCCGTGGTCTGCTGCGGATGTTCGCCGACGAGCCGGCCGCCCCGGACGGCGGCGCGCTGCTCGAACGGGTCTCCCGCGGGCTGAGCCTCCTCGCCGAGGGGCGCCCGCTGGTGCTCGTCCTCGACGACCTGCAGTGGGTCGACCGGAGCACCCGCCAACTGTTGCTCTATCTCCTCGCCGGCCTGGGCGACCTGCAACTGTCCGTGCTGGCCGCGATCCGTGCCGAGGCGTTGCAGGGTGCCCACCCGCTGCGCCGGGTCCTCACCGAGCTGCGTCGGCTCCGGTCGGTACGGGTGCTCGACCTCGCCCCGCTGGACCGGGCCGACACCGACCGGCTCGCCGCCGCCATCGTCGGTGCCCCGCTGAACCCGGAGGCCGCGGACCAGATCTGGCAGCGCAGCGGCGGCAATCCGTTCGTGGTCGAGGAACTCGCCCGCGACCTGCGCGACGGCCGCGACGGCCTCTCGGACACACTGCGGGAGATCTTTCTGTCCCGGGTCGACGCGTTGCCCCAGCACGCGCACACCGTGGTGCACGCCGTGGCAGTCGGGGTGGAGCCGGTGGCGCACTGGCTGCTCGCTGACGTGCTGCACCTGCCGGAGCAGGAGCTGATCGACGCGGTCCGGGCGGCTGTGGCACACCGCCTGCTGGTCAGCGCCGACGACGGCTACCGGCTGCGGCACCGGCTCGTCGCCGAGGTGCTGGAGCACGAACTGCTGCCGGCGGAGCGCTCAGCCCTGCACCGGCGCTACGCCGAGGCGCTCACCCGGGCCCCGGCCGACCTGCACCAGGCGCGGCTGGCGCACCACTGGCGGCTGGCCGGGGAACCCGGCCGGGCCCTGCCGGCGGCGATGGCCGCCGCCCGGGAGGCGCAGCGGCTGCACGGTTTCGCCGAGGCGCACCGGCACTGGTCTGCGGCGCTGCAACTGGCCGCCACCCCGGCGACCGGCCCGGCGACGACGTCCATCGAGGTGAACCGGGCGGAGCTGCTGGAACACGCCGCGGAGACCGCGCACCAGTGCGGCGAGCACGCCCGGGCGCTGTCCCTGCTGGCCGAGCTGGCCGACGCGGACACCGAGCCGTCCTGCGCGCTGCGCATCCGCCGGGCCCGGTACCTCGCCGCCGCCGGCCGCTCCGCCCCCGCCGAGGCCGAGTACCAGCGGGTCCTGCAGGCCGCCGACTGCACCGACGGGGAACGGGCCACCGCCGCGGCCCACCTCGCTGAGCTGTTGCTGCACCTGGGCCGCTACGCCGAGGCCGGCCAGCGGGCCCGGGCGGCGCTGAACCTGGCCGCGACGGTCGAGGGCAGCACCTCCGAGGTGGTCCTCGCCAGCTCCGCGCTCGGCTTCAGCGAGGCGTTCCTGGAGGATCCCGACGCGGGGCTGGCGGTGATGCGCCAGGCGTTGCAGACCGCCGAGCGGGCCGGCCGGCCCGAGGACGTCGCCTGCGCGTACCTGCACCTGGCGGAGCTGCTCACCGGGCCGCTGAACATCCTCGAGGAGGGTGTGGTGGTGGCTCGACGCGGTGCCGAGCGGGTCGCCCAGCTGGGGCTGGGGCGTACCTACGAGACGCGGCTGCTGGCGATCGCCACCAACGGGTTGTTCCGGGTGGGGCAGTGGGCCGAGGCGGAGAAGGTGGTCGCTGCGGCGCTGCGGCACCGCCCCTCCGGCGCCGATGCCGTCGAGCTGCTGTTGGCCCGTTGCCGGCTCTCGGTCGGCTACGGCGACGTCGAGGCCTCCGACCGGGACCTGGAAGCGGTGGCCACCATGCTCGCCGGCGGTGGCGCCCCCCGCCACGTGCTGCCGATGCTGATCCTGCGCGCCGGGCTGGCCATGTGGCAGGGCCGGCACGACGTCGCCCGGCAGGCCGTGCAGCGCGGTCTCACCGAGAGTCGCTCCGACGACGTGCTGCTGTTGGCGACCCTGGCCTGGCACGGGTTGCGGGCGGAGGCGGAGGCGCGCGCCAGCCGCACCGTGCCGGTGGACGAGACGGCCGTGCGGCGGCTGCGGGACGCCGTCGACCGGGTGACCACCAAGAGCGTGACGGCGGCCCGCCCGGTCCGCTACGTCGCTGAGGGTTTCCTGGCGCTGTGCACCGCCGAGCTGAGCCGGCTGGACGGTCGCGGCTGCCCGGAGGCGTGGGCCCGCTCGGCGGTCGAGTGGGATCGGCGCAACCACCCGTACCCGGCGGCCTACTCCCGGCTGCGGCAGGCCGAGGCATTGCTGGCGCGGCGTAGCCGCAGCGCCACCGCGGCGAAGCTGTTGCGCCAGGCGTACCAGACCGCGCAGGGGCTGGGTGCGGCCCCGCTGACCAGCGAGATCAGGAACCTGGCCGGGCGGGCCCGGGTGAAGCTGGAGGAGCGTGCACAGCCGACCGTCGCCCGCTCGGGCGGGCGGGGCCAGCCGGCCGGCGACGAACTGGGGGCGCTCACCGCCCGGGAGCGGGAGGTGCTCGCCGCGGTGGCCGAGGGGCTGACCAACAAGGAGATCGGCCAGCGGCTGTTCATCAGCGAGCGCACCATCGGCGTACACGTCTCTCACATCTTCGACAAGCTTCAGGTGCGGACCAGGGTCCAGGCCAGCGCGATCTACCTGCGCAATCGGGGCGAGTGACCGGCGGGCGTCGCAACGCGAATACGTCGTTCTACTGATGGCGTCGACGTACGGCGCTGGAAGGCTGATGCGCGGAGGACGACGGCACGGGGCTCGTCCGGACCACTGTGGAGGAGACATGACGGAACCGGTCTGGGGCCCGGTCCACGCCGACATCGTCGGACTGCTCGCCGACCACCCGGGGGACGTGCCGGCGGTGGTGGACCACCTCACCAAGCTCCAGGACCTGCTGGTGCGGCTGCCCCCACTGGAGGCCAGCTGCCCGCTGGCCGACTTCAACCGGCTCTACCTGGTCATCACCACCACCGTGCTGGAGGGGTTGTACGACGACTTCTTCGCCGACCCGGTCTTCCTCGCCCGGCTCGACGTGGAGTTCGCCGCCCGTTACTTCGACGCGCTGCGGCTGTGGACCGAGTCCAGCCCGACCACTCCGCAGGCGTGGTCCTGCCTGTTCCAGCGGATGCGGGGGCCGGACGCCCGCCCGCTGCCGTCGGCGGCGGCGGGGGTGAACGCGCACATCAACTTCGATCTTCCGTTCGCGCTGGTGACCACGTTCGACCACCTGGAGTCGGAGCCGGTGGACGGCACCGACCAGCACCGCGACTATCTGAAGATCAACGATATCTTCGCCGACAAGATCCCGTCGTTGCGCCGGGGCTACCTGGAGCGCTGGCAACTGCTGCTGGACATGCTCAACGGCGATGTCGACGACTGGTACCAGGGCGAACTGGTGGAATACACGCGGGACGTGGCCTGGCGGAACGCCCAGAAGATCTGGCGCTGCCGGCACGACCCGTACGCCCGCGACTGCGAGCGTACGCGGCTGGACAACAACGCCGCTGCGCTCGGACGGCTACTGCTCTCGCCGCTGGGGGCGTTTCTGCAGTAGCCGGGACGGGGGGTTCCCGCGCTCCGGGAAACCGGGGCGCGGGGACGGTCCCCTGCCGCGACACGGGCCGCTACCGGCGCTGGAGACCGCCTGGCCGGCGGTGGACGGGGGAGCGCCGGTAGCCGTCCGCACCCCACCGCCGGTCGGGTGAGTGTCCCCGGCTTGCCCGGTTCCGCCGGGAGGAGCCACGAAGACCGCTTACGGTCGGTGCAGGGGCGCGGAGAGTGGGACGGGGCATGGCGCAGGAGCGGGAC